>NZ_JBSGZJ010000604.1:0-3416 GCF_053610925.1 Streptomyces sp. NPDC054847
AGTTCGGTGACGGCGAGCGCGTAGTCGGTCTCGTCCAAGGGCAGCGTGAGCAGGTCGTGGACCTCGCCGGTCAGTTGGGCGACCAGGCCGCTGTCCGGTCGGCAAGGCGCACCAGCCAGGCCTGAATCTCGGGGTCCGGCAGTCCGACGTCGGGTACCGGGTAGAACTCGCCGAGGCGTAGCCGAAGCCGTCCGGGCGGATTGTCGGCATAGGCGGGCAGCTGTTCCTCGGCGATCGGGATGGCCCAGAGGCGGGTGCGCCAGGTGTGACGGAGGTACGCCGTCAAGGGCTCCTCGTCGTCGCCGGTGCGGCCCAGGTAGGCGCGGACGACGTGGTCCAGCTCGCCGTACTTGCGATCGTGGTCGCGCGGCTTCAGGGACACGAATGCTGCCTCCAGAGGCAGATCGGGAAGGTGGCGTGGACGGTGCAGCCATGCGGGCCGGCCTCGTCCCGCTTCAGGATCACCCTGGCAGCTCGCACGTCGACCGGCTCCCGGCCGGCGAGCAGCATCGCCTGGAGCAGCACGCGCCCTACGGGCTCCGGGCGGGACGGCCAGGCGGCCTCGATGGTCAGCCTCTGCCGGGTCGACTGGGCCAGCCAGCGGTGAACGACCTGCTCATTGGCGGTCACGACCTGCTGGGTCGCCCACTGGGCGGTCTCCCGGTCGGGATAGGTGACGGATCTGGTGCGCATGCTTGAGTTCGCCTGTCAGCTCGCGTCGAAGGACCAGAAAATGCCCACTTCGTCGTCCGTCAGAGCGACGAGTCCCAAATCAAATGCATGCTCACTGTAAGGATTGACCCATGCGGCTGATTCGAAGAAATCGTGGTCTGCGGCGTCGCGCGCGTAGCCAGAATTAGTATAGAAAGTACCCCGGCTCCCGAATCTGGAGAGAAGCGTTCGCGCCTGTTCCAGCAAAGCACTTCTCTTGTGCGAGAAGTCGTCAATTCGCGATACCCGAAATGAGTCGGCGGACATAGAAACAAGGAGCGTGGCCGCTGATTTCTCGGTGATCTCCGCCAGGCCGCTGTCAAAGGACGCAGCATCTGTCGGACGAAAAGGAAAGAAAGGGCGGTCAGGAGTGTGGTCGTACTCGTCCCACCACACTGCCTCCCAACCGCGGGGGTCATTCCGCTCACGCCGAAGCGTGGCGACTGCATCGTACCGCCAGTCCGCGTGAATTCGAGCGCTGACTGCGACCACGGTGTAGGAGTCATTGAAAAGTTGCAGTGCAGCCGTCCAGGCGCCGCGTCCAACGTCATTCACCAGCGCCCTCCTTCCAGAAGCCTAGGTACTCACTGTCTATCTTTCCCCTTGCCGGGGTCCATCGGCATGGATGTCAGGACGGTGAAAGGAGGATCAAGGTCTTCATTGTACACAAGGCGGCTTTCAATTCCTTTAACATCTCTGGCTTGGCCGGACGGAAACGGTTCTGCCTTCATTGCCTCCTTGTCGATGGCACGCCCGCTACTTTCTTCCGGGTCGGCGGGGTGGTCCACGGCGATATCTAGTCGAGCGCCCGGTGCGGGTTCCGACTCAATCCACTTCTTGATTATCTCTGCATTCCTGTCTATATTGTATTGCGTGTGGCGCTGAGCGGCATCCATGTCGGTAAACGTCGAGGCTCTGGCAGGTATTGGCTGGCCGTATTCCCATTCTGTACCAGGGCGAGGACCTTTCTTGAGGTCATCCCGAAGGCGCTGGGCAAGCTGTTCGTCGGTTAGGCCGACATGCTTGTTGACGGTATGGGAGTTCTCCATCCATTCAGAGGACGCCAGGTCGATCTGGTAGATCCCCAGGCTGGTGTGTCCCTCCTTGGTCCAGCGGTGACGCGGTCTGAACTCGTCCATGGCGCGGGCGCCGAATGCTCGAGCTCGGGCCGCCTCCGCCTCGAAAGTCGGTGCGCTCAGGAGTGCCTCATCCAGCTCCGGCAGGAGTGCCCGTATAGATGCGGCTGCATTATGGAATGCTAAATGTTGCGCGTCCACTGCCGCATCGGCACCAGCCTTGTCCATGTGCGAGGCAAAGGTAGCAGTTATTTCACCGAAGGCCAGTGTTGCGCCAAGGCGGGTCAATTCTCCGAGGTCGAGTCCGATCGTAAGGTCCTTCAGGGTGGCGTCCGCGGCCTCTTTCGCAAGTCGCGAAGTTGTCGCAGTCGACTTGTCCGCGGCATCGGCAGCTTCATGGAAGGCATCCCGGACCGATTTTCCGGTTTTCTCAAGGACCTCAATGATGGGCCGCCGGTTCTCCGAGGGAATCCGGGGATTGGTTCGCCAGTCCCTGCCGTCTGATGAACCTTTGGGTACCGTCTCGCCGGTCTCGTCGCGGCGTTGTCCCCATGCCGTCGTGCCCCAAATCGCCTGACAGAAGGCATTCATCGCCCCTTGCCATTCGCTATGACTGCTGTCGGTAAGGTACGAGATGGCGTCGCGGAAACCACCGGCGGACTTTCTCGCCTCTTTACCTGCCGATTCCCAGGCGTTTCCTATTGCACGGAGTTCGTCGGTCCAAGGCCCGGGCGTGACCTCAACCGTCTTACCCAGTCGCAGTACGTGCTCTACGGCCTCGTCGATCTGCTCAGCCAGCCAGTCAGGTCCGTTGCCAACCCACGCCAGCAATGGGCCACTGGCATCTCCGGTGCCGGTCCACTTGATCGAGGATGCGGGTCCGTACGTGACATGTCCGACGCCTATGGGCGGAGTCCGGAGGGGAGGTGCTTCGATCTGATGCCGGCGATTGGATTGGCGTGAGGCCCAGTCAGCCCGCACATAGTTGTTTGCCGTCTCCGTGAGGCCGACCGCGACACCGCCAATGCTGTCGATGCACTTCGACCAGAGGTTCAGGAAGCGTTCCGCCATGTCTGCGTACGCATCGGCAAATGCGTCTGCGCCGTGGCCACGTCCTGCCACCTGCGTCTGGCTCCATCCACCGACGCCATCGACCAGGTTCAGAGCAGCTTTGTGAAAATTGAATTGTTCGTCCCGAACGAGTGCCGACGTGTAATAGACGTGTCCGGTCCTGATCTCGAACGCGCCATTTGCGTCGGGTGCGGTCGGCCTGAGCTGATCACGCTCCCACCTGCGGCGCCTGGCACTCGGACGTCCGTCCCACTCTCTTGCTGCGGGCGGCGGCGGGTCTTCCCGGGCGTGGAGCGATGGTTCCGGGTCGGGGACCTGCGGAGGGCCAGGAGTGGCCTCGCCGGCCGGAGGTGTGGTCGACGGCGCAGGCTCGGGGACAGGCGTGCCCATCAGGCGGTTCCCCAGCCGCGCAGGACGGCGCGGTGGGCCTCTGCGTAGTTGGCGTGGCCGGTGGTGACGACCTGGATGTCCTCGAGTTCGCCGGCGGCTTCGCGCAGTGTGCTGAAGCTGACGCCGATGTAGTCGTCGGCCATGTGTGGTGCCCCCGTGGAATCGTGC
>NZ_JBSGZJ010000605.1:0-3405 GCF_053610925.1 Streptomyces sp. NPDC054847
CCCACGCGCCGGGCGCCCCAGGAGGACGGCCGGTCGGCGAAGCGAACACACCTTCGCGCGGCCGGCCTTGGCGACGCGAAAACGCCTTCGCGGCGACGTCACTCTCGTGATCGCCGGGCCGACGCCACGACCGGCGCGGGACGGCCGTACCGCCCGGTCAGTCGCGGGGACTCACGGTCATGGGGATGCGGTCCGCGTGCACGACGGCGGAGGCGACCTCCTTGGGCGTGTGTCCGGGAGCGGGGCTCAGCTTCCATCGCTGCAGGACGGTCGCGATGGCGATCGTCGCCTCGGTCCAGACGAACTGGTCCCCGATGCACTTGCGGTTGCCTGCGCCGAACGGGACGTAGGCGTGACGGGGGACGGCCGTTCGCCGCTCAGGAAGCCACCGGTCGGGGTCGAACGACGCGGCGTCGTCGTAGACGGCGGGGTCCCGGTGCAGGGCGTAGAGGCTGAACGCGACTTCGGTCCCGGCGGGGAGCCGGTGCCGGCCGAGCTGCACCGGTACGGTGGTCCGGCGCATCAGCAGGGTGACCCCGTGCAGCCGCAGCACCTCGTCGAGGACGCGGCGGATGCTCGTCAGCCGCGGGACGTCGGCGATCGTGACCGGCCCCTCCCCCACGACCGACCGGATCTCGGCGACGATCTGCTCCTCTATGTCGGGGCGGGCGACGAGCTCGTGGAACGCCCAGGCCAGAGCTGACGCGGTCGTCTCCGCGCCCGCGAACATCACGGTGCTCAGCTCGTCCCTGACCTCCGTGTCGGTCAGCCCTTGCCCGCTGTCCTCGTCCTGGGCGGCGAGCAGCAGGGTGAGGAGGTCGGACCGGTCGGTCTGTCCGTCGCGGCGTGCCTGGGCCACCACCTCGTCGATCACGGAGCGCAGTTGGGCGGCGGCCCTGTCGAAGTCGCGGTTCGCCCGGATCGGAAGCCGGTCGAGGAACTTGGGCGAGGCCGCCCGTATGAGGAGATTCTTCAAAAGTACGGGGAGGTTCTTGCGCACGGCTTCGACGGCCGGCATGCCCATCTCGGTCGAGAACATCGTGTCGGCGAGCGTCTCGATGGCGTACTCGGCCATCGCCTGCTGGATGTCGACCACACTGCCGGGCGCCCACGAGTCGGCCATCGCCTCCGCGTTGCGGCGCATGGTGTGGGAGTAGCCGTGGATGCGCTCCTTCGAGAACATCGGCTGGACCATCCGCCTGTGCCGGCGGTGCAGTTCGCCGTCGGCGTTCGCCAGGCCGTTGCCCGCCAGGGGGCGCAGCCGGTCGAAGAACCTTCCCTTCTCGAAGCTGCGGGCCTGGGCCACGGTGATCTCGTGCACGAGTTCGGGTGTGGTGGCCACATACACCGGCAGGCGCCCCAGGTCGACGCGGACCACATCGCCGTGACCGCGGAGCGACTGCACGAACTTGAGCGGGTCGCGCCACAACGTGAGCGCATGCCCCAGAAGAGGTACTGCGCCAGGGGCGCGGGTGACGACCGATTCGGCTCTGCCCAGCTCTTCAACTGACATAAGGGGGGTCCTCTCTTGCTCTCTGCGGTCGGCCGTCCTGGGGATGACCTGGCCTGATCACACCATCCGCGGCGGTTCCGCGCGAGGGCGCACGGGGAGGGCAACACCCCCATGCGGCACCTGTGGTGTTATGTGATGTTGTGCTGACAGGGGGTCAAGAAGCGTATGCTGCGGACGCTTCCCGCTTCTCGATCCTCCGAAGAGGACGCCTCACGCGGAGGCAGCGCACCGCCTCGGTGCCCCAGCGACGCGCGTACCGAGAGGCCGCCGCTCGCCAGGACGCGGAGGGTGCCACTCACGGGTTGAAAGGGCGGCTGGGGCATCACGTTGACCGCAAGCAGTCGCCCTCGGAGGGCCTCGTGACCATCCCGTATGCAGACGGCACCGGAACGCCTGCCGCCGTCCCGCCACCTCAGTGCCCCGCGCACGCCCACGGCCTGGACGGACGGCAGCGCCTGTACGGGCCCGAGGCGGACGCACCGTACGCCCTCTACGAGAGAATGCGCCGCGAGCACGGCCAAGTGGCGCCGGTGCTGCTCCCCGGTGACGTACCCGCGTGGTTCGTCCTCGGGCACAGGGAGAACCTCGACGTCATGCGCAGCCCGTCGCTGTGGTCGTGCGACTCCCGTATCTGGAACGTGAAGCTGGCGGCCGATTCGCCGCTCCTGCCGATCACGGCCTGGCAGCCGCTGCTCGTCTTCGCGGACGACCCGGAACACGCGCGGCTGCGGGCGGCGGTGACGGAGAGTCTGGGCAAGTTCAACCGCCACGGCATTCGCCGCTACGTCGTCCGGCACACCCAGCAGTTGGTCGACTCGTTCTCCCGCACCGGCCGGGCGGACCTCGTCACCGATTTCGCGGAGAAGCTGTCGGTCCTGGTCCTCGCGCGCCAGATGGGCGTGCGCGACGAGGACGCGCTCCCCCTCGGTACGGCCGTGCGCAACATGGTCAAGGGCACAGAGACGGCTCTGCAGAGCAACGAGTACGTCGTCTCCCTCATGTCCGACCTGGTGGAGCGGAAGAAGGCCGCCCCCGGTGACGACCTCGCGAGCTGGCTCCTGGCCCACGAGTCGGAGCTCAGCGACCAGGAGGTGATGGAGCACCTGCGCCACGCCATCGTGGCCGCACACGAGAACACGACCAACCTGATGGCGAACACGCTGCGGACGGTCATGACCGACCGGCGCTTCCGCGCGAGCCTCTCCGGTGGGTCCCTGACCCTGCCCGACGCCCTGGACCAGGTCATGTGGGACGCCCCGCCCATGTCGGTCGGCGCGTTCCGGTGGGCGCGACGGGACACCAAGCTGGGTGATCAGGTCATCCGGGCGGGCGACATGGTGATGCTCGGCCTGGCGGCCGGCAACGTCGATCCGGAGATCCGGCCCGACCTGAATGCGCCCGTGCACGGCAACCGTTCGCATCTGGCATTCAGCGCCGGTCCGCACGAGTGCCCCGGCCAGGACATCGGCCGCGCCATCGCCGACACCGGCATCGACACACTGCTGGCACGGCTCCCCGACATCGAACTCGCCGTGTCGGAGGCTGAGCTGGACTTCACCTCCTCGCTCGTCTCCACCCGGCTCAACAGCCTGCCCGCACGCTTCACCCCGCGTCGCGGTGGGGTCGCGGAGGCACCGGAACCGAGCGCTCCGGCCAAGGCGCAGCCGCTGCCGACGGCCGTCGCGCCAGCCCGGCCGCCGATGCCGGTGGCGGCCGATGTCGCGCCGCCGCGGGCCGCCTGGTGGCAGCGCTTCCTCGGGATCCGCACGCGGTGACGCCCTCGGGCCCGAACCCCGGGTTCGGGCCCGCCACGGGCCGGGGCGGGGGCCGCCGAGCCGGGCGACACGGCAAAAGAATGTGCGTATCCGGATTCCGGTTGACACGCTGAGGTC
>NZ_JBSGZJ010000606.1:0-3403 GCF_053610925.1 Streptomyces sp. NPDC054847
GAGGCCCCGGCTTCCGGTGCACCGCCGCCTGGAGCCTCACCGCTCCGCAGACCGGAGACCCCGATGGATACAGCAACCACCACATCAGCCCCACCGCCCCGTGCCCCGCAGCAAACGGGCACCACCCGCGGCAAGCCCCGTCCCGGTGACCGCATATTCCTGGGCCTGTCCCGGGGAGCAGGCATCTCCCTCCTGGTCATCATGGCCGCGATCGCGGGATTCCTCGCGTACCGCGCGGGCATCGCCATCTCGAAGGACGACGCCAACTTCCTGACCACGTCCGAGTGGAACCCGGCCGGTGACCCGCCGGTCTTCGGCATCGCCGTACTGGCCTTCGGCACCGTCGTCAGCTCGGTCATCGCGATGGTCATAGCCGTGCCGGTCGCCATCGGCATCGCGCTGTTCATCTCGCACTACGCGCCGCGGAAGATCGCCACGCCCCTCGCGTACGTCGTCGACCTGCTCGCCGCCGTGCCCAGCATCATCTACGGCCTCTGGGGCGCCATCTTCCTGGTCCCCTACCTCGACGGCCTGAACAGCTGGCTCAACGAGTACTTCGGCTGGACGTACATCTTCGAGAAGACCGGCGAAGGCGTCGCCCGCAACCTGTTCACCGTGGGCATCCTGCTCGCGATCATGATCCTGCCGATCATCACCAACGTCACCCGCGAGGTCTTCCTCCAGGTGCCGAAGATGCACGAAGAGGCCGCCCTGGCGCTCGGCGCCACCCGCTGGGAGGTCATCCGGATGTCGGTGCTGCCCTTCGGCCGCTCCGGCATCATCAGCGCCTCCATGCTGGGCCTCGGCCGTGCCCTCGGCGAGACGATGGCCGTCGCCGTCGTCCTGTCGCCGAGCTTCATCATCTCCGGGCACCTGCTCGACCCGGGCGGCGGCACCTTCGCCCAGAACATCGCCGCCAAGTTCAACGAGGCGGACGAATTCGGCCGCGACGCCCTGATCGCCTCCGGCCTCGTCCTGTTCGTGATCACCCTGGTGGTCAACGGAGCGGCCCGCGCGATCATCGCCCGCCGCAAGGAGTACTCGGGGGCCAACGCATGAGCCAGCTCGTCCAGGACAAGCGTCCGGTGGCCACCGTACGCACCGGTCCGCTCTCCCACGCCCGCCTCCCGCGCTGGGCCCCGGCGGCCATCGCGGCCGGCTCGATCGCCGCGGGCTGCGGCATCGGCCTGGCGGCCGGCTGGCACAGCCGCGTCCAGTGGGGCATGCTCGCCGCCCTCGTCTTCGTCCTCGCCACCTACGTGATCACCACGAAGGTCGAGAACTCCCGCCAGGCCAAGGACCGCGTCGCCACCAGCCTCGTCTGGGTGTGCTTCGTGCTCGCCGTCGTACCGCTGTTCTCGCTGGCCTGGGTCACGATCACCAAGGGCCTGGAGGTGGTCGACGGCTACTTCCTCGGCCACTCCATGAACGGCGTCCTCGACGCCGAGCCCGGCGGCGGCATCTACCACGCCCTGCTCGGCACCGTCGAGCAGGTCCTCATCGCCGCGGTCATCGCCGCCCCGATCGGCCTGCTCACCGCGATCTACCTCGTCGAGTACGGGCGCGGGAAGCTGGCCAAGGCCGTCACCTTCTTCGTCGACGTCATGACCGGCATCCCCTCCATCGTCGCGGGCCTGTTCGTCCTCGCCACCTGGAACCTGATGCTCGGCTTCGGCCCCTCCGGCTTCGCCGGCGGTCTCGCCCTCGCCATCCTGATGATGCCGGTGGTCGTCCGCTCCACCGAGGAAATGCTGAAGCTGGTCCCGAACGAGCTGCGCGAAGCCTCACTCGCCCTGGGCGTACCGAAGTGGCGGACCATCCTGAAGGTGGTCCTGCCCACCGCGATCGGTGGCATCACCACCGGCGTGATGCTCGCCGTCGCGCGTGTCACCGGTGAGACCGCCCCGGTACTGCTCCTCGTGTTCGGCACGAAGCTGATCAACCCGAACCCCTTCGAAGGCGCCCAGTCCTCCCTGCCGCTGTACGTGTACGAGCAGTACGCCGTCGGCACCGACGCCTCGATCGCGCGCGCCTGGGGCGCCGCCCTGGTTCTGATCGCCTTCGTCATGATCCTCAACCTGGTGGCCCGCGGCATCGCCCGCTGGAAGGCCCCGAAGACCGGAAAGTAGAACCACCATGGCCAAGCGAATCGACGTATCGGGCCTGACCGCCTACTACGGCTCCCACAAGGCGATCGACGACATCTCCATGACCGTGGAGCCCCGCTCCGTGACCGCCTTCATCGGCCCGTCCGGCTGCGGAAAGTCCACCTTCCTGCGCACCCTGAACCGCATGCACGAGGTCACCCCCGGTGGCCGCGTCGAGGGAAAGGTGCTGCTGGACGACGAGAACCTGTACGCCAAGGACGTCGACCCGGTCGCCGTGCGCCGCACGGTCGGCATGGTCTTCCAGCGGCCCAACCCGTTCCCCACGATGTCGATCTTCGACAACGTCGCGGCGGGCCTGCGGCTGAACGGCAACTACAAGAAGAACCAGCTGGCGGACATCGTCGAGCGCTCCCTGCGGGGCGCGAACCTCTGGAACGAGGTCAAGGACCGGCTCAACAAGCCCGGCTCCGGCCTCTCCGGCGGCCAGCAGCAGCGCCTGTGCATCGCCCGCGCGATCGCGGTCGAGCCGGACGTGCTGCTGATGGACGAGCCCTGCTCGGCGCTCGACCCGATCTCGACGCTCGCGATCGAGGACCTGATCGGCGAGCTGAAGGAGCGCTTCACGATCGTCATCGTGACGCACAACATGCAGCAGGCGGCTCGCGTCTCGGACCGCACGGCGTTCTTCAACCTCTCGGCGGTCGGCCAGCCCGGCAAGCTGATCGAGATCGACGACACCGAGCGGATCTTCGCCAACCCGTCCGTCCAGGCGACCGAGGACTACATCTCCGGCCGCTTCGGCTGACAGACGCCCCGGACCACCGGGGAGCAGACGTCCTGGGGTGCTGCATGGCGGTGCCACCCCAAGACGAAGGGCCCGCCCCTCTCCCAGGGGGCGGGCCCCACCACTTCCTCCACCACCACCGTGCCCGGGGCCGGAACGTGCGGGGGCCGTCAAGGTCCGGACCCTGTGCGGGGCCGTCAGGGTCCGACCCGGTGCGGGGCCGGACCGGGCGGGGGGCCGGGACCGGTCCGGGTACGGGTCCGGTCCGGAGAGAGGGGCGTCCAGACCGGGCGGGTGCGGGTTCGGGCTTGGGGCCGGACCGATTCGGGTGCCGGTCCGGACCGCACTGCTGGGTCGCGGGCGCGTGGTGCGGTGGCGCCTGCGGCGGGCTTGTCCCCTACCCGCCCCTTCCCGAAACCGGGCTCGGCCCGGACCCGTACCGCGCTCCGCGCGGTGTCCTCAAACGCCGGACGGGCTGAAAATGCCGCTGCGCGGCACCTCAGCCCGTCGG
>NZ_JBSGZJ010000607.1:0-3399 GCF_053610925.1 Streptomyces sp. NPDC054847
CCCGCGAGGTGTTCGCGGGGCCGGGCCGGGCGTTCGTCGAGGCAGCCGGGCTGCCGGCTACGCGTCGAAGACCTCGTTGACCAGCTGCTGCTGCTCCGCCTGGTGGCGCTTCGCCGAGCCCACCGCCGGGGACGAGCTGTGCGGGCGCGAGATGCGGCGCAGGCGCTCGCCGTGCGGGATGTCCGCGCCGACGGCCAGGTCGAGGTGGTCGATCAGGTTGAGCGCGATGAACGGCCAGGCACCCTGGTTCGCCGGCTCCTCCTGCGTCCACAGGTACTTCTCGGCGTTCGGGTACTTGGCGATCTCGGCCTGGACCTCCGCACCCGGCAGCGGGTACAGACGCTCGAGGCGGATGATCGCCGTGTCCGTGACGCCGCGCTTCTCACGCTCGGCCTCCAGGTCGTAGTAGACCTTGCCGGAGCAGAAGACGACCTTGCGGACGGCGTTCGGGTCGACCGAGTCGTCGCCGATCACCGGGCGGAAGCCGCCGGTGGTGAACTCCTCCACCTTGGACGCCGCGGCCTTCAGACGCAGCATCGACTTCGGGGTGAAGACGATCAGGGGCTTGTGGTGCGGGTTGTGGACCTGCCAGCGCAGCAGGTGGAAGTAGTTCGACGGCAGGGTCGGCATCGCGACCGTCATGTTGTCCTGCGCGCACATCTGGAGGAAGCGCTCGGGACGCGCGGAGCTGTGGTCCGGGCCCTGGCCCTCGTAGCCGTGCGGCAGGAGCAGCGTGACGCCGGAGTGCTGGCCCCACTTCTGCTCGGCGGAGGAGATGAACTCGTCGACGACGGTCTGCGCGCCGTTGACGAAGTCACCGAACTGGGCCTCCCACATGACCAGCGCGTCCGGGCGGGCCAGCGAGTAGCCGTACTCGAAGCCCATCGCCGCGTACTCGCTGAGCAGCGAGTCGTAGACGTTGTAGCGGGCCTGGTCCTCGGACAGGTAGAGCAGCGGGGTGTAGTCCTCGCCGGTCTCCTGGTCCACCAGCACCGCGTGGCGCTGGCCGAACGTGCCACGGCGGGTGTCCTGGCCGGAGAGCCGGACCGGGGTGCCCTCCATCAGCAGCGAGCCGATGGCGAGGGTCTCGCCCATGCCCCAGTCGATCGTGCCGTCCTCGACGGACGCCGCGCGACGCTGCATCTGCGGCATGAGCCGCGGGTGCACGGTGATGTTGTCGGGGATGTTGACCTGGGACTCGGCGATCCGCTTGACGACCTCCTGGGAGACCGCCGTGGTGACCGCGACCGGGAACTCGGCCTCGACGTCCGGGACATGGGCCGGGGCCGGGTGGCTGGTGGCCTCGCGGACCTCCGCGAACACCTTCTCCAGCTGGCCCTGGAAGTCCTGGAGCGACTGCTCCGCCTCTTCCAGGGTGATGTCGCCGCGACCGATCAGCGACTCGGTGTAGAGCTTGCGCACCGAGCGCTTCTTGTCGATCAGGTTGTACATCTGAGGGTTGGTGAACGAGGGGTTGTCGCCCTCGTTGTGACCGCGGCGGCGGTAGCAGATGAGGTCGATCACGACGTCCTTGTTGAACGCCTGGCGGAACTCGAAGGCGAGCCGCGCGACGCGGACCACGGCCTCCGGGTCGTCGCCGTTCACGTGGAAGATCGGCGCCTCGATCATGCGGGCCACGTCGGTCGCGTACATCGACGAACGAGAGGACTCCGGGGCGGCGGTGAAGCCGACCTGGTTGTTGATGACGACGTGGACCGTGCCGCCGGTGCGGTAGCCGCGCAGCTGCGACATGTTGAGCGTCTCGGCGACGACGCCCTGGCCCGCGAAGGCCGCGTCACCGTGCAGGGCGACGGGCAGGACGGTGAAGTCCGTGCCGCCCTTGTTGATGACGTCCTGCTTGGCGCGGGCGACACCCTCCAGGACCGGGTCGACGGCCTCCAGGTGGGAGGGGTTGGCGACGAGCGAGACCTTGATCTGCTCGCCGTCCAGCCCGGTGAAGGTGCCCTCGGCGCCCAGGTGGTACTTCACGTCGCCGGAGCCGTGCATCGACTTCGGGTCGAGGTTGCCCTCGAACTCGCGGAAGATCTGCGCGTACGACTTGCCGACGATGTTCGCCAGCACGTTCAGCCGGCCGCGGTGGGCCATGCCGATGACGACCTCGTCGAGGCGCGACTCGGCGGCGGAGTCGATGACCGCGTCGAGCAGCGGGATGACGGACTCGCCGCCCTCCAGCGAGAAGCGCTTCTGGCCGACGTACTTCGTCTGCAGGAAGATCTCGAACGCCTCGGCGGCGTTCAGCCGGCGCAGGATGCGCAGCTGCTCCTCGCGCTCCGGCTTGGTGGCGGCGCGCTCGACCCGGTCCTGGAGCCACTTGCGCTGCTTCGGGTCCTGGATGTGCATGAACTCGATGCCGGTGGTGCGGCAGTACGACTCACGCAGCACGCCGAGGATGTCGCGCAGCTTCATCATCGACTTGCCGGCGAAGCCGCCGACGGCGAACTCGCGCTCCAGGTCCCACAGGGTGAGCCCGTGCTCGGTGATGTCGAGGTCGGGGTGCTTGCGCTGACGGTACTCCAGCGGGTCGGTGTCGGCCATGACATGGCCGCGGACCCGGTAGGAGTGGATCAGCTCGAAGACGCGGGCGGCCTTGGTGACGTCGTCGTCGTGCGAGGCGTCGATGTCCTTGAGCCAGCGGACCGGCTCGTAGGGGATGCGCAGCGACTCGAAGATCTCGTCGTAGAAACCCTCCTCGCCGAGGAGGAAGTTGGCGACGATCCGCAGGAACTCGCCCGACGCGGCGCCCTGGATGACGCGGTGGTCGTACGTCGAGGTGAGGGTCATCACCTTGGAGATGCCCAGCTTGTTCAGGGTGTCCTGCGAAGTGCCCTGGAACTCGGCCGGGTAGTCCATGGAGCCGACGCCCATGATGACCGACTGTCCGGGCATCAGACGCGGCACGGAGTGGACGGTGCCGAGGCCGCCGGGGTTGGTCAGCGAGACGGTGACGCCGGTGAAGTCGTCCATCGTCAGCTTGTTGGTGCGGGCGCGCCGGACGATGTCCTCGTAGGCCTGCCAGAACTCGAAGAAGTTCAGGGTCTCGGCCTTCTTGATGCCCGCGACGACCAGCTGGCGGTCGCCGTTCGGCTTCACCAGGTCGATGGCCAGACCGAAGTTGACGTGGTCCGGCTTGACCAGGGTCGGCTTGCCGTCCTTCTCCGCGAAGGACCAGTTCATCGACGGCATGGCCTTGATGGCCTGCACCATCGCGTACCCGATGAGGTGCGTGAAGGAGATCTTCCCGCCGCGGGCGCGCTTGAGGTGGTTGTTGATGACGATGCGGTTGTCGAAGAGCAGCTTCACCGGCACCGCGCGCACGGACGTGGCCGTGGGCAGCTCCAGCGAGGCGTTCATGTTCTTCGCGACCGCGGCGGCCGGGCC
>NZ_JBSGZJ010000608.1:0-3357 GCF_053610925.1 Streptomyces sp. NPDC054847
CCCGCCAGGTGGGCGGCCAGCCCGTTCACGGTCGGGTGGGCCAGGAACTGGCGCACCGTCAGTGGATGCCCCAGCCGGTCCTTCAGCGCCCGCACGATCCGCACGGCGCACATGGAGTGCCCGCCGACCGCGAAGAAGTTGTCGTCGTCGTCGAACTCGTCGTGCCCCAGGCCCTCGGCCCAGGCGGTGCGCACCAGCACCACCGGTGCGGCCGGCTCGTGCGGCGTGGACGGTGTCTCAGGCATCGGTGTCATGGCTGCGCGGGCTCCTTCGTTCTCAGGACGTCTCGTCGGCGGGGGCGGCCGGGGCGGCGGGTACGAACTGCCGGTAGACGGCGTCCACGGAGTCCCACAACTGCGGGAACAGCGTCCGCTCGGACATCGTCATCAGGCTCTGCGTGGACTGCCCGCGCAGGCTCGTGGGCAGCCCGTCCGCGCCCTCGCCCCGGCGGGCGCCCGCATCCTGCGGCGTGTGCGGGCACGACGGATTCCCCGGGGCGCGGGGCGCCACCGCCTCGGGATGGCCCCCCAACTGGCCCCACACCATCCGCAGATGCAGCTGCTTCCAGTCCCCGACCGCGCCGTCCAGACGCATCAGGGCCTGACGCACCAGGGCGAGCCCGACCGCGTCCCGTTCCGCCTCGGCCGGCCGGGCCGTGCGGCCCTGCACGCGGATCAGCTCCTCCATGGGAAGAGCGGCCCGCTCCAGCGCCCGCACGAACGCCTGCCACAGCGGCTGCGCCGCACGGCGCAGGTTCCGCGCGCCGGGGGAGTCCAGGCCGGTGGTGTTCTCCGGGAACGTCTCACGCATCGTCAGCAGAGCGGTCTGCGGCAGGAAATCGGTCAGCACGGCCAGTGCCTGCACCGGGATCCGGCCGAGCGACGCGGCCCGCTCCAGCACCTGGGCGGCCAGCAGCGCGTCGCCGTCGTCGAGCAGCGCGAGGGCCCGGCCCATCTCGAAATGCATCGCCGCCCACGCGTACTCGGTGATCAGATGCACCGACTGGAACAGCCGCTGGTCGGGGTGGACCAGTTCGCTCTCCGGCAGCAGGGCCGACAACGCCTGCGTGAGCCGGGTGTCCTGCTCGTAGTTGCTGCCGCGGTCGTACTCGTAGACGAGCAGATGGTCGGCCGCCTCCGGGTTCAGTGCGCGACGGGCGGCACCCGGGCGCCCGGTCCTGGCACGCTTGCTCATCGGCCTCGCAGTCCTTCGGTCGGGATCGGGCATCAGCCGCCTGCCGGCTGCTGCTCCATGGCGGGGAAGAGACGGTTGGCGATCACCGATTCCAGATACGGCACACCCTCGGTGGACCCGGTGCCGGTGCGGGTGCCGATCATCCGCACCGCCAGCCGGAAGTGCGTCTGCTTCCACCGCTGGTGCACCGCCTCCAGGTGCCGGGCGGCCGCCCGCACCGCGGCGGCGTCCGGCTCCGCGAGCCAGCCGCTCGAGATCACGTCCTCCCACGTGCCCTGGACGGTCTCCCGCCCGGCCAGCACCTCACCGCGCACGCCCGGTACCGAGGTGAACGCGGCCGAGTCCAGCCGCGCTCGCGCCGGGGTGGAGCAGTAGCTCTCGAACCGCTTGTAGCCCTCGGACTGGATCGCGCTCGCCCCGTCGGTGAACCGCCGGAAGCTCTGGAACGACGCCGGCTGCATGGTCGCCAGCAGCGAGAACAGCGGCAGCGACTCGCGCAGCACGTCGGCGACCTCGGCGATCAGCGCGGCCGCGTCCCCGGGCCGCTCGCCGCGCAGCACCGACACCGCCGTACGCAGCGTCGCCGACATGAACGTGAACGTCGCCTCGAAACTCTGCAGCACCCGCAGGAACAGGTACTCGTCGTGCAGCACGTGGACCGGCTGCACACTGGCCCGCAGCAGCAGCCGCTCGGCCTTTGTCGCCGTCGCCAGCACGGCGTCCGCCAGCTCACGGGCCGGGGTACGGCCGGGCGTCGCCGCCAGCGCGACCGGGTCGACCGCCCCCTCCAGCACCCGCAGCGCGGCCGGCTCCATCACCCTCACCGCCAGCCGCAGCCGCTTGCTCAGCAGCACCGGCGAGGGAAGCATGCCCCGCGGGTCGGCGGGACGGCCGTCCAGGACCAGCGACTCGAAGCCGATCAGATCGGCGAGCAGCAGCAGAACCGTACGGTCCCGCCGGTCACGCAGCGCCCGCCCGCCCTCCGGCACGTCCGTCGCCGCCTCGTCCGAACCGTGCGACAGCAGGGGCAGGGCCGTATAGCTGGGATAGTCGTAACGGTCGTCGAACTTGTCCAGCAGCACATCGAGGAACCGGTCCAGAAAAGCATCCGGAAAAGCCGCCGGATTCCGCTCCCGATTCAGCGAACGGCACGCCGCGAGAAGCTCCAGGAGTTCCCGCCCGAGAAAGTGCTTTCCCACTGCACGCAGATGGTCGATGGTGCTGTCGTAAGGAAAAGGCGCTGCACCGCCCAAGGAACGCCAGACGGCGAGTTCACGCCGCAGCGGCTCGTCGGTGACGTTCATGTCGCGCATCCCTTCGGCCCACCGGTGAATGGGAAGAGATTCGCCAAGGACCCTGGAGAACCACTCAAGTACCGCTCTACGACGGGCCGTTGCCGGGCCCGCCCCGATGAGCCGCCCCCGGGCCCGCCCGGCCCGGCGCCTGGAGACGCGCTCGCGACCCGCTCGAGAACCGGACCGGGCCCATGGCCGCCCCGGCGCCGCGCTGCCTACCCTGACCCGGGCACCGCACCAGCACCCATCCGGCCTTCGCTCCTCCTGAGACGCACGCTTATGGAGTTGAGCGCTTGGACTATGGCTCGTCTCACCGCACTGGAGTTGACTCATCACCATGACGAACACACAGAACACGCAGACGACCGGAACGAAGACGACGCTGGTGATCGGCGGCACCGGCAAGACGGGCCGCAGGGTCGCCGAGCGGCTCACCGCACAGGGCCTCCCCGTGCGCGTCGGATCACGCTCCGGCGAGCCGCCCTTCGTGTGGGAGGACTCCTCCACCTGGGAGGCCGCCCTCGAGGGCGTCGGCGCCGTCTACGTCACCTACTACCCCGACCTCGCCTTCCCCGGCGCCGACGAGCACATCGCCGCCTTCTCCAAGCTCGCCGTCTCCAAGGGCGCCACCCGCCTGGTGCTGCTCTCCGGCCGCGGTGAGGAGGGTGCCGTGATCGGCGAGAACAAGCTCAAGGAGTCCGGCGCCGACTGGACGATCGTGCGCTCCAGCTTCTTCAACCAGAACTTCGACGAGAGCTTCTTCCTCGAGCCCGTCCTGGCCGGCGAGATCGCCCTGCCGACCGGCGACGCCGTCGAGGCGTTCGTCGACGCCGACGACATCGCCGACGTCGTCGTCGCAGCCCTTACC
>NZ_JBSGZJ010000609.1:0-3355 GCF_053610925.1 Streptomyces sp. NPDC054847
GCTGCACTTCTCCAGCCCGCGTGACGCGGCGACGATCGCGGCGTTCCTGCGGACCCGGGTCTACCGGCCGGAGTCGTTGGTGTGGCTGGAGGGTTACCAGGCGCGCTGTCGCGCGTGTTACTCCTTGACGCCCAGGACGCCCCGCAGGGGCTCCGGGAGCTTCTCGTTGCAGGCCAGCTGCCCCGACTTGGTCAGTGCGTCGTTCACACAGGTGTAGTAGTCGCGGTAGACCAGCTGCGCCGTGAAGGACGCCGCCACGATCAGCAGCGCGATGCTCGCCATGACGAGGCCGCTCACCGCCGCCGTGATCTGCGGCCTGCCGGGGGAGGCGGGCGGCGCGGACGCGGGAGCGTGCTGCGGGGCGGCCGGTGCGTTCGCCGGGGTCCCGCCCGTGGTCAGGGCGTCGGCGTCGACCCGGCGCCGGGGCTTGGCGCGCAGGGAGCTGATGCTCCAGTACAGCGCGAGGGCACCGAGCAACAGGGCGATCTCGGGGAAGTCGAACAGGGCGAAGAAGAACGCCCACATGCCCGACAGCAACGCGTACCGTGCCCGCCGCTGCGCGGGGTCCGTCGGGTCCCAGCGCAGGCCGGGGGCCCCGGGGCCGCCCTGGCCGCCGCCGTTGCCGTCGGGGCGCGGACGGCCGCCGAAGCCGCCGCCCGAAGAGCGGCCGGGCTGGCGGCTGCTCCACTGGCTGCCCCAGTTCGAGCCCGAGCCCGATCCGGAGCCCGATTCCGAGCCGTTGTCCGAGCCGTCGCCGCCGGACCGGCCGGAGGACGAGGAGGAGTCGTCGTCGGACGACGGGTGGCGCGGCTGCCACGGCTGGTCCGGCCTGCCCTCCGGCGGCGGCGCGAAGGGGTTGTTGTCGTCCGTGGACTGGCGCTCCCGCGGCAACAGGAGGTCCGTACGACGGCGTCGGTCCGGCATCTGGTGAACGTCTTCCCCTCGTCATGCCCTTGATCGGGACCGCCTGGGCGCGGGCCCTGCCCCCAGACGCTACCTTCCGGCCACGCCCCCGTCCCGTGGGGGCCGTGCTGTGTGCCGGTATCGTTGCTGACGGTCGACCGCTTCGTAGAGTTCCCCGTATCCGGGGATGCGCTCCATTTGTACGACCGCACAAAGCTGCACCGTAAGCCGCACCGTAACGCGAAAAGAGTCCCCGTGGCCGCCGCCCGCATCGTCGTCCTGGTCTCCGGGTCCGGTACCAACCTCCAGGCCCTGCTCGACGCCATCGCCGCCGACCCCGACGGGTACGGCGCCCGGATCGTCGCCGTCGGTGCCGACCGCGACGGCATCGCGGGTCTCGAGCGGGCCGAGCGGGCCGGACTGCCCACCTTCGTGTGCCGGGTGAAGGACCACGCCACCCGCGACGAGTGGGACCGCGCACTGACCGCCGCCACCGCCGCCTACGAGCCCGACCTCGTGGTCTCGGCCGGCTTCATGAAGATCGTCGGCAAGGAGTTCCTCGCCCGCTTCGGCGGCCGGGTCGTCAACACCCACCCGGCGCTGCTGCCCAGTTTTCCCGGTGCCCACGGAGTGCGCGACGCCCTCGCGTACGGCGTGAAGGTCACCGGATGCACCGTCCACTTCGTCGACGACGGCGTCGACACCGGCCCGATCATCGCCCAGGGCGTGGTCGAGATCCGGGACGAGGACGATGAAGCCGCTCTCCATGAGCGCATCAAGGAAGTCGAGCGCTCGCTGCTCGTCGAGGTCGTGGGGCGTCTGGCCCGGCACGGCTACCGCATTGAGGGACGAAAGGTAACAATCCCGTGACCGCCGAAGGTACGAAGCGCCCCATCCGCCGCGCACTCGTCAGCGTCTACGACAAGACCGGCCTTGAGGAGCTGGCCCGCGGCCTGCACGAGGCGGGTGTCTCCCTCGTCTCCACCGGCTCCACCGCCTCGAAGATCGCCGCGGCGGGCGTCCCGGTCACCAAGGTCGAGGAGCTCACCGGCTTCCCCGAGTGCCTGGACGGCCGCGTCAAGACCCTCCACCCGCGCGTGCACGCCGGCATCCTCGCCGACCTGCGTCTGGAGGACCACCAGCGGCAGCTCGCCGAGCTGGGCGTCGAGCCCTTCGACCTGGTGATCGTGAACCTGTACCCCTTCAAGGAGACCGTCGCCTCCGGCGCGACCCCGGACGAGTGCGTCGAGCAGATCGACATCGGCGGTCCGTCGATGGTCCGCGCCGCCGCCAAGAACCACCCCTCGGTCGCGGTCGTCACCAGCCCGGCGCGATATGCGGACGTGCTGACCGCCGCCCGTGAGGGAGGCTTCGAGCTGGCCGCCCGCAAGCGCCTGGCCGCCGAGGCCTTCCAGCACACCGCCGCGTACGACGTGGCCGTCGCGTCCTGGTTCGCCTCCTCCTACGCGCCCGCCGACGAGAGCGACTTCCCCGACTTCCTCGGCGCCACCTGGGAGCGCGAGAACGTCCTGCGCTACGGCGAGAACCCGCACCAGCCCGCCGCCCTCTACACCTCCGGCAGCGGCGGCCTCGCGCAGGCGGAGCAGCTGCACGGCAAGGAGATGTCGTACAACAACTACACGGACACCGACGCCGCGCGCCGGGCCGCGTACGACCACTCCGAGCCCTGCGTCGCGATCATCAAGCACGCCAACCCGTGCGGCATCGCGATCGGCGCGGACGTCGCGGAGGCGCACCGCAAGGCGCACGCCTGCGACCCGCTCTCCGCGTTCGGTGGCGTGATCGCCGTCAACCGCCCGGTCTCCGTGGCGATGGCCGAGCAGGTCGCCGAGATCTTCACCGAGGTCATCGTGGCCCCGGCGTACGAGGACGGCGCGGTCGAGGTCCTGGCCCGCAAGAAGAACATCCGCGTCCTGCGCGCCGAGGGCGCCCCGGCGAACCCGGTCGAGCTCAAGCCCATCGACGGCGGTGCGCTCCTCCAGGTCACCGACCGCCTCCAGGCGGACGGCGACAAGCCGGAGAACTGGACCCTGGCGACGGGCGAGGCCCTGTCCGCCGAGGAGCTGGCCGAGCTGGCCTTCGCCTGGAAGGCGTGCCGCGCGGTCAAGTCCAACGCGATCCTGCTCGCCAAGGACGGCGCCTCTGTGGGCGTCGGCATGGGCCAGGTCAACCGCGTCGACTCCGCGAAGCTCGCGGTCGAGCGGGCCGGCGAGGACCGGGCCCGGGGCGCGTACGCCGCGTCGGACGCGTTCTTCCCGTTCCCGGACGGCCTGGAGATCCTCACCGCGGCGGGCGTCAAGGCCGTGGTCCAGCCGGGCGGTTCGGTCCGCGACGAGCTGGTGGTCGAGGCGGCGAAGAAGGCGGGCGTGACGATGTACTTCACTGGGACGCGGCACTTCTTCCACTGAGCCGTGCGAGCACGGCGTGCGGC
>NZ_JBSGZJ010000610.1:0-3353 GCF_053610925.1 Streptomyces sp. NPDC054847
GGGCAGTGGAAAATCAGGGCGCGTCAGCCGACGACCTTCTTCAGGGCGTCACCGAGTGCATCGGCTTCGTCCGGAGTCAGTTCGACGACAAGCCGACCGCCGCCTTCGAGCGGAACGCGCATGACGATGCCCCGCCCCTCCTTTGTCACCTCGAGCGGGCCGTCGCCCGTCCGCGGCTTCATGGCCGCCATGCTCGTTCCCCTTCCTGAAACCAGCTCATCGCAGCCGGCGGCCCCGTGAGAGGTGCTGTGTCACCGGCATCGAACACATTGCTTCCAGGTCATTATCCCGCATGGCGGGACCCAAAGACCAACATCAGTCGGCATCGCTTGCGCAACGCGCTCTCTCAAAACCACTCAATTCGGCGATGTGCCTGCGATACTTCGCCGCCGCTCCCCAGGCGCCCCACGGAGTTTGTTTGACGCAGGTCACATGTGCACACCCGATGATCTCCGTCATGCTGGGCTCGACACTGCTGTCAGAACCACTAAGGGGACCCGCCATGGCCGACTCCGTGCTGTACGACGTGAACGACGGACTCGCGACGATCACGATCAACCGGCCCGAGGCCATGAACGCGATGAACGTCGACGCGAAGGTGGCCCTGCGGGACGCCGTACAGGCTGCGGCCGCCGACCCGGCGGTGCGCGCGGTGCTGCTGACCGCCACCGGGAAAGCGTTCTGCGTCGGCCAGGACCTCAAGGAGCACGTGTCCCTGCTCGCCGCCGACCGGGAGTCCGGCAGCGGCGGGACCATGAGTACCGTGCGCGAGCACTACAACCCGATCGTCCGGGCGCTGACCGGGATGCAGAAGCCGGTCGTCGCCGGGGTCAACGGTGTGGCCGCCGGTGCCGGCCTCGGGTTCGCTCTGGCCGCCGACTACCGGGTCGTCGCCGACACGGCCAAGTTCACGACGTCGTTCGCGGGTGTGGCCCTCACCGCCGACTCCGGTGTGTCCTGGACGCTGCCCCGCCTGATCGGGCAGAGCCGCGCCGCCGACCTGCTGCTGTTCCCCCGCTCGTTCTCCGCGCAGGAGGCGTACGACTGGGGCATCGCGAACAAGCTCGTCCCGGCGGACGAGCTGGCCGCCGAGGCCGCGGCCGTGGCCCGCGCGCTGGCCGACGGGCCCACGCTCGCCTATGCCGCGCTGAAGGAGTCGATGGCCTACGGCGCGGACCGTTCGCTGAGCGAGGCGCTGGACAAGGAGGAGGAGCTGCAGGCGAAGGCGGGCGCCTCGGAGGACCACGCGATCGCGGTGCAGGCGTTCCTGGCCAAGGAGACGCCCAAGTACCTCGGCCGCTGAGCCGTCCGGTACGGCGTGGCGTCAGCGGCCGCCGCCGCGCGCCACGCAGTCGGCGAGGTGGTCGTCGACGAGCCCGCAGGCCTGCATCAGGGCGTACGCCGTCGTCGGGCCCACGAAGCGCAGTCCGCGCTTCTTGAGCGCCTTGGCCAGAGCGGCGGACTCGTCGGTGACGGCCGGTACGTCGGCGATCGTGCGGGGTGCCGACCGCGCCGGGCCGGGCGCGTACGACCAGATCAGGTCGTCGAGCTCGCCGGCCGGCCAGTCGGCGAGCACCTGCGCGTTGGCGAGGGTCGCCCGGATCTTGGCGCGGTTGCGGATGATGCCGGGGTCGGCGAGCAGGCGCTGCTCGTCGGCCTCGGTGAACGCGGCCACCGAAGCGATCTTGAAGCCGTCGAACGCGCTGCGGAAGCCTTCCCTGCGGCGCAGGATCGTGATCCAGGACAGCCCGGACTGGAAGGCCTCCAGGCAGAGCCGTTCGAAGAGGGCGTCGTCGCCGTGGACCGGGCGGCCCCACTCCTCGTCGTGGTACGTGACGTAGTCGGCGGTGGACAGTCCCCAGGGGCAGCGGAGCCTGCCGTCCGGGCCCGGCACGGCGGCGCCGGTCACCACGGTCACCGGTCCGATTCCTCTCCGGGCTTGGTGAACATGTCCTGCCGGCCCACCGCGGTGGCCTGGGCCCCGGCGAGCGCGGACTCCAGTTCGGCGATGCGCGCGTCCCGCTCGGCGAGCTCCGCGCCGAGGCGGTCGAGCACCTCGTCCACGTCCATCATCCGGTAGCCGCGCAGGCCGACCGGGAGGCGGAGGGCCTCGACGTCGGCGCGGCCGACGGGGCGGCCGGGCGGCAGCGGGTCCACCAGCTGCTCCGGCGGGGCCTCCGGCAGTGCCGCACTGTCACTGCCGCCGACCACCACGAGCGTGACCGCCGCGATGACCACGACCATCGCGATCAGCAAGAACCAGAACACGAGCGACCCTCTCCCCGAACTTCCCGTACGTCCCCGGGGAACTTACCCGAGCGGAAAACCGTCCACCGCTGATCGTGCCACGGGGCACCGACAGCTAGGGTCGCAGGCGAACGACCTGAGGAGGAAACAGCGGATGCTGCGGCTGGGACGGCGCGAGTTCGACGCGCACGAGCCGGTGATCATGGCGATCGTGAACCGGACGCCCGACTCCTTCTACGACCAGGGCGCGACGTTCCGGGACGAGCCCGCCCTGTCCCGCGTCGAGCAGGCGGTGGCCGAGGGCGCCGCCATCATCGACATCGGCGGGGTGAAGGCCGGTCCCGGCGAGGAGGTGTCCGCCGAGGAGGAGGCGCGGCGCACGGTCGGTTTCGTGGCCGAGGTGCGGCGACGCCACCCGGACGTGGTGATCAGTGTCGACACCTGGCGCCACGACGTGGGCGCGGCGGTCTGCGAGGCGGGCGCCGACGTGCTGAACGACGCGTGGGGCGGCGTGGACCCGAAGCTGGCGGAGGTCGCCGCACGGTACGGGGCCGGCCTGGTGTGCACCCACGCGGGCGGGGCCGAACCGCGCACGCGTCCGCACCGGGTCGCGTACGACGACGTGATGGCGGACATTCTCCGCGTCACGCTCGCGCTGGCGGAGCGGGCGGTCGGGCTCGGTGTCCGCAGGGACGGGATCATGATCGATCCCGGGCACGACTTCGGCAAGAACACCCGGCACAGCCTGGAGGCGACCCGTCGGCTCGGGGAGATGACGGAGACCGGCTGGCCGGTGCTGGTGTCGCTGTCCAACAAGGACTTCGTCGGGGAGACCCTCGACAAGCCGGTCAAGGAGCGGGTGCTGGGGACCCTGGCGACCACGGCGGTGTCCGCCTGGCTGGGCGCTCAGGTCTACCGCGTGCACGAGGTGGCGGAGACCAAGCAGGTCCTGGACATGGTGGCCTCGATCGCGGGCCACCGTCCGCCGGCGGTCGCCCGCCGCGGTCTCGCCTGAGAAGCGGAGCCGGACGCGCAGGCGGCGCCGGCCGGGCAGCCCGGGACGGCGCCGCCAGGACGGCCCGAAGGGCGCGGCCAGGACCCCGCGC
>NZ_JBSGZJ010000611.1:0-3339 GCF_053610925.1 Streptomyces sp. NPDC054847
GGAACGGACGGCTTCGCGGCCTCTCCCGACGGGGCGGGAACGGACGGCTTCGCGGCCTCTCCCGACGGGGCGGGAACGGACGGCTTCGCGGCCTCTCCCGACGGGGCGGGAACGGACGGCTTCGCGGCCTCGCCCGACGGGGCGGGAACGGACGGCTTCGCGGTCCCGACGCGCTCTGCGGCCTCGGCGGAGCCGGGGCGGTCGTTGTCAGACACGGGCGAGCTCCTTCGTGCCGAAGAGTCCGGCGGGCCGCGCCAACAGCACGAGCAGCATCACCAGATACGGGGCCAGATCCCCGATCCCCCCGCCCAGGAACGTCAGTTCGCTCTGGTAGCCCGTCGCGAACGACTCCGTGACCCCGACGATCAGGCCACCCGCCAGGGCACCCGTCGTCGAGTCCAGCCCTCCGAGGATCGCGGCGGGGAACGCCTTGAGGGCGGCGAGTGAGGTGGCCCGTTCCAGACCCGGCGTCGGGAAGACCGTCAGGAACAGCGCGGCGACCGCGGCGAGCGCGCCGGCGACCGCCCATGCCGACATCGAGACCCGTCCGAGGCGCACGCCCATCAGCGCGGCCGTCTGCGGGTTCTCGGCCGCGGCCCGCATCGCCACACCCCAGGAGGTGTAGCGGAAGGCGAGCAGGAACGCCGTGATGAGCAGCGCCGCGGCGACGAACGCCGCGATCCGGGTCTGCGCGATCGTGATCTCGCCGAGGTTCACCACCCGGTCGCCCCAGGGGTCGCCGAGCGCCATCACGTCCGTGCCGATCAGCCGGGTGAGCTCGGTCGTCAGCAGGATGTCCACACCGATCGTGACGATGGCGAGGACGCTGTGGTCGGAACCCCGGTAACGGCGCATGACCAGGAAGTCGACGGCGGAGCCGACGACCGCCGCGCCGGCGATCCCGACGGCCAGCGCCGGCCAGAAGCCGAGGTCGTCGTGGAGGACCGCGGTGATGTAGCCGCCCGCCAGGAGCAGCGAGGCATGGGCGAAGTTGACGACCTCCGTCGCCTTGAAGATGACGACGAAGCCGAGGGCGATCAGCGCGTAGACGGAGCCGATGGACAGCCCGCCGAGGAGAAGTTCTGTGAACGTGGTCATGGCGTGGCCTCCGTACCGAGGTACGCCTGCACTACCGCCGGATCACCCTGTACCTCGGCGGGCGTACCGCCCGCGATACGGCGTCCGAAGTCGAGCACGGTCACGGCGTCCGCGAGCCGCATCACCACCCCCATGTCATGTTCCACGAGCACGATCGATATGCCGAGGCTGTCGCGGACGCCCGCGACGACCGCGGCGGTCTGCCGCCGTTCGTCGGCGGTCATGCCCGCGACGGGCTCGTCGAGGAGCAGGATCCGCGGCTCCATGCACAGGGCGCGGGCCAGTTCCACGAGTTTCTGCTTTCCGTAAGGGAGTTCACCGGCGGGACGGTCGAGGTCGTCCGCGAGGCCGACGAACTCGGCGATCTCCGCGACGCGTTCGCGGTGCCGGCGTTCCTCGCGGGCCGCCGACGGCAGCCGCAGCCCCGCCGCGACGAACCCGGTACGGGTGAGCCGGTGCCGGCCGAGGAGCAGGCTGTCGGCGACCGTCGCCCGGGGCGGCAGCGCGAGATTCTGGAAGGTACGGGCGACACCGAGGGCCGCGATGCGGTGCGGCGGCAGACCGGTCAGCTCGTCGTCGCCGAAGCGGACACTGCCCTCCGTCGCCCTGTACACACCCGAGAGCACGTTGAACGTGGTGGACTTGCCGGCCCCGTTCGGCCCGATGACGGCGTGCACACTGCCCGGCTCGACGGTGAAGGACACCCCGTCCAGTGCGGTGAGACCCGCGAAGCGGACCGTCACCTCCTCGACGACGAGCGGTGCGATCGCCGTGGTCGTCGTCGCGTTCACGCGGACCACCTCCGCAGCGTCGGCGCGGCGTCCTGCGCCTGCACGGCGTCCTGTGCGGCGTCCTCGTCGACGACCCCGAGATAACGGCGCCGGACCTCGTCCGATGCCGCCAGCTCGTCGGCCGGTCCCTCGAGCGCGACCTCGCCGACGTCCAGGACATAGGCCCTGGAAGCCAGTCGCAGGGCGATCGCCGCGTTCTGCTCCACGAGCATCACGGGCGTGCCCGCGGCGTTGATCTCCTTGATCGTCTCGGCGATCCTCGCCGCCATGAGCGGGGCGAGGCCCAGCGAGGGCTCGTCGAGGAGCAGCAGCCGGGGGCGTGCCATGAGCGCACGTCCCATCGCGAGCATCTGCTGTTCACCGCCGGACAGGAGACCGGCCTTCTGCTGGGCGCGGTCGGCCAGCACGGGGAACAGCTCGTGCACGCGGGCGAGTGCGGCGGCGGACTCCCGCCGCCCGCGCACCCCGAGCGTGCCGGCCCGCAGATTGTCCGCCACGGTCATCCGTGCGAAGACCTGGCGGCCCTCCGGCACCTGGACGACTCCCGCCGCCACGACCCGGGCGGCGCTGAGGCCGTCCAGCGGACGGCCCTCGAAACTGATGCTTCCGGCGGTGACTTGCCCACGCTGGAACGGCAGTGTGCGTGACACCGCTCGCAGCAGGGTGGACTTGCCGGCACCGTTGCCGCCGAGCACGGCGACGACGGCACCCTCGGGCACCTCGACGGAGACGTCCCGCAACGCCCGCACGGGCCCGTACCCCACGGACAGCGCCCGCACCTCCAACGCGGCGGCCATACGCAACCCCTTGTCCGGCTCGCCAACGGTCGGCTCGCCTCTCGGGGGCCACACCAGCACCGGGCGGCGTGCCCGGTCCACGGCTGTCACGGGACTCGCTGCGCCTGACCAGCGGCGGGACAGCCACGTTGTGCACGGGCACAGCCGACACGCCGTGCCCCGGCGGCGTGGCGCTCCGCGGGTCACGTGCCGTCCCCGGGCGAGGCCCGGCCGGAGAGGGCGCGCCGTGCGGGCATGGCCCGGTCGAGTGCGTGACGTCCCCGGGCGTCGCCCGCTCGAGTGCGCTGCGCCCCTGCCGGGGCGGGGCCCGGTCCGGTTGCCTTGCGCCCGCGGGCATTGCCCGCTCAAGTGCGTGACGTCTCCGGGCGTTGCCCGGCCGAGTGGGTGACGTCCCCGGGTTGGGCCCCGGGCCGGGTGGGTGGCGCGGGGGGGCGGGGCGGGGCCCCGACGAGTGCGCTGCGCCCAGGGGCATGGCCGGCCCGGGCTGCGGACCGTTCGAAGGCGTTGCGCCTCTGCGGGGCGGGGCCCGGTCCCGTTGCGTTGCGCCCCCGGGCGTTGCCCGGCCGAGTGCGTGACGTCCCCGGGTTGGGCCCCGGGCCGGGTGGGTGGTGCGGGGGGCGGGGCCTCCGGAGGGGGGTGCCCGGAATGGCTGT
>NZ_JBSGZJ010000612.1:0-3319 GCF_053610925.1 Streptomyces sp. NPDC054847
GCACATGACCGGTCCTGGCGCGGGCGTACAGGGCGGTCAGGGAGGTGGCGGTGACGATGATCAGGCTTGCGGTGGTGGCCGCCGCGGGGGTGAAGCCGAGCAGGTAGATCAGCGCGGGCACGGCCAGGACGCTGCCGCCGCCGCCGAGCGCGCCGAGCGCCAGGCCGACCACGGCTCCCGCGATCAGGGCCAGGATCAGGGTGCTCACGCGATCCGGCCGCCCTGCCCGCGTTCGTCGACCACCGGCAGCCCGGCGTCCGCCCAGGCGTTCATGCCGCCGACGACATCGACTGCGTCGACGCCGCGTGCGGACAGGAGATCGGCGGCCTGCCGGGAGCGGTGACCGGACCGGCAGATCACCACCACCGGACGGCTTCGCACCTCTGTCGGGAGTGCGGCGCCGGCCCGCAGTCGGGTCAGCGGCAGGTGCAGGGCGCCGGGCGCGTGCCCGGCCTTCCACTCCGGCGTCTCGCGGACATCGAGCAGGACGGCGGTGCCGTCACCGGTGCGGGTGCGGGCCCGGCCGGGTGTGAGGCGGTTTCCACCGCGGCGGAGGAGGAACATGCTGTGCCTTCGGTATGTGGGGGGCGGGTCAGTCGCGGGTGACGGCCAGGCCCGCGTCCGTGGCGGCGTCGAAGCCGTCGTCGACCGCGACGACCTGCCGCCCGGCGGCGTCCAGGAGCGAGGCGGCGATCGCCGCGCGCATGCCGCCCGCGCAGTGCACCCACACGGTGCCTTCCGGGACCTCGCCGATGCGGCCGTGCAGCTCGTGGATCGGGATGTGCACCGACCCGTCGATGTGTCCGGCGGCGCGTTCCAGGTCGCGGCGCACGTCCAGTACCACCACCCGCTCACCGCGCTCACGGCTCGCGGCGAGGTCGGCGAAGACGGCGCGGGGGAACGAGGCGAGCTCCTCGCCCTCGCCGATCCAGTCGCCGGGTTCTCCGGTGGCGGCGGCGGCCGGGCGGTCGATGCCGACCCGCGCCAGCTCGCGCTGGGCCGCGGCGATCTGCTCCGGCGTTTCCGCGAGCAGGGTGACGGGCTTGCCCCACGGAATCAGCCAGGCGAGATACGTGGCGAGCTTGCCCTCGCCCTCGAAGTTGAACGAGCCCGCCACGTGCCCCTCGGCGAAGGCGACGCGGCTGCGCAGGTCCACCACCCACTCGCCGGCCGCCAGCCGCCGCGCGATCTGCGCGGCGTCGGCCCGCTCCGGCGGGGTGAGGTCGAGCGGCGCCGGGCCGGCGGCGTTGGCGGGGCCCATGTGGGCGTAGTAGGCGGGCACGTCCTCCAGGCCGGCCAGCATCCTGGCGACGAAGGTGTCGACGTCCAGGGTGAGCGCGTCGTTGGTGGCCCGTTCCTTGCCGATCGTGGTGGCGTCCCCTTCGGCCTGCGAGGAGGAGCAGAAGCTGCCGAACCCGTGGGTGGGCAGCACCGGCACCTCGTCGTCCAGCTCGGCCGCCAGGCGGTGGGCGGAGGCGTGCTGGGCACGGGCGAGCTCCTCGGTCAGCCGCGGCTCGACCAGATCCGGACGGCCCACCGAACCGATCAGCAGGGACCCGCCGGTGAACGCCGCCACACCGCGCCCGGCCTCCTCCAGTACGTAGGAGGTGTGGTGCGGGGTGTGGCCGGGGGTCGCGATCGCCCGAAGCACCAGGCCTTCGTCCACCGCGACCGTGTCGTTGTCGGCGACGGGCGTGCGGGCGAAGGACACGTGGGCCGCGGCCGGCACGAGGTAGGTGGCGCCGGTGACGCGGGCCAGCTCCAGGCCGCCGGTGACGTAGTCGTTGTGCACGTGGGTCTCCGCCACGTACGCGATCCGCACCCCGCGCCGGGCCGCGGCGGCGATCACCTGGTCGATGTCGCGCGGCGGATCGATCACGACGGCGTCGCCGGCGCCACCCGCCAGGTAGCTGCGGTTGCCCAGGCCCTCGAACTCCAGGGTGTCGACGAAAAACACGACTACGGCTCCTTTACGGGACGATGTACCCCCGGGGGTATCTGACACTCACCCTAACAAAAATACCCAGGGGGGTATTTCAGGGGTCGGGGTCACCAGGTGGCACCGCCTCCCACGGGGGCGCGGGTACCCGGCGGGCACCAGGGAATCCGGGGCTTCCGCACTCCGGAGGAGTCCCGCAGCGTGACGTACGACCGCACCGTCCGCCGGGAGACCGCCGGCGTCGAAGCCGCCGCCGCCGCCTCGGTCGGCGAGGCCCTGGCCGACCGGGGGTGGGCGTCCTCCACCGGGACCGGTGTGAAGGCCTGCCCGTACGCGGCCCTGAACGCCGCGCCCCCTCCCCTGCCCGGGGTACAGGGGCGGGCGAGCACGGCGTGCGCGGCCCGGCGTTGAGGTGCCCCCGTCATCGGCCCGGACTTTGCCCGCAGGCCGCTCCGCAGGGCCGGTCCCCAGGGGCGGACGCGCGGGCGGACACCGCGTGCCCGCCGCACCGGGCGCCACCGGACACACGGCCGCCGGGCGCGGCACAGGCGGCGGCGCACGCCGCGCTCGTCCGGCCCCGGCGGCGGGAGGTTCCGTCACCGCTGCGACCGGGGCTCGGCGGCGCGACGGCGCGCCGGCATCACCGGTTCGCGGTGCCCAAGTGCGGGCGAGAATGGGGCCCTTGCCGTCTGCTGCCCAACGGAAAGCGAGTGTATGAATCACCTGCCCCCGGACCCGATGGCGCTTCACCCGTTTCCCGACCAGCCGCGTGTGGTGTTGCTGAAGCCGCTGGTGACCTCGCCGCTGATCGAGGTCGGGGAGTACTCCTACTACGACGACCCGGAGGATCCGACCGCGTTCGAGACCCGCAACGTGCTGTACCACTACGGGCCGGAAAAGCTGGTCATCGGGAAGTTTTGCGCGCTGGGCACCGGGGTGCGGTTCCTCATGAACGGCGCCAACCACCGCATGGACGGCCCCTCCACCTTCCCCTTCCCCATCATGGGCGCGGCCTGGGCCGAGCACTTCGACCTGATCACCGGCCTGCCGGGCAGGGGCGACACCGTCGTCGGCAACGACGTCTGGTTCGGCTACGGCGCCATGGTCATGCCCGGAGTGCGCATCGGGCACGGCGCGATCATCGCCTCCGGCGCCGTCGTCGTGGACGACGTCCCCGACTACGCGATCGCCGGCGGCAACCCGGCCAAGGTGATCCGTACCCGCTACGCCGACGAGGACGTCGCCCGCCTGCTCCGCCTGGCCTGGTGGGACTGGCCCGCGGAGCACCTCACCGAGCACATCCGCACCGTCATGACCGGCACCGTCGACGACCTCGAGAAGGCCGCTCCACGGCCCTGAACCGGGCGGGCGCCCCCATGG
>NZ_JBSGZJ010000613.1:0-3308 GCF_053610925.1 Streptomyces sp. NPDC054847
GTGTCGCGGACACGCCCGGCCGCGGACCCGTCGGGGTCCCGGCCGTCAAGTCGCCGGGCACGATCGCGCTGGTCCTCGCCTGCATGCTGGAGCGCCGCCCGGTGCTGCTGCCGTCGGCGACGCTCGGCAAGGACGTGACGGAGCAGCTGTACGAGCAGGCCGGCGCCGTCCCCCTGCCCGAGCGGCCGGGCGACGACACACCGGACGACGGCACACCCGGCGGCGACACGCCGTACGGCGGCCTCGGCGCCGCGCGCGACACGCCCGCCGATCCCGAGGCCCCGGTGCTGCTGCTGACCACCTCCGGGTCGACCGGGCTGCCCAAGATCGTGCCCGTCGCCGGCGGCGCCGTCGACCGTTTCACCGCCTGGGCCGCCGCCGCGTTCGGGATCGGACCCGGCACGAACGTCCTCAACTACGCGCCGCTCAACTTCGACCTGTGCCTGCTCGACGTGTGGACCACCCTCGCCCACGGCGGCCGGGTCGTCCTCGTCGACCCCGACCAGGCCATGAGTGGCCGCCACCTGCTGGAGACGATGGAGCGCCACGACGTCCACGTCGTCCAGGCCGTGCCCATGTTCCACCGCCTGGTCACCGACGCCGCCCGCGAACACGGCACCACCGCCCTGCCCGCCGTGCGGCACGCGATGACCACCGGCGACGCCCTGCCCGGCCCGGTCCTGGCCGAGCTGCCGCGCCTGTTCCCGAACGCGCGGCTGCACAACATCTACGGCTGCACCGAGACCAACGACAGCTTCGTGCACGAGGTGACCGGCGAGCAGGCCGCGGCCGGCGCGACCCTGCCGCTGGGCCGCCCGCTGCCCGGCGCCGGCGCCCTGGTCGTCACCGGCGACGGCACCGTCCTCGAGGGCCCCGGCAGCGGCGAACTGTGGGTCACCACACCGTTCCAGACCAGCGGCTACCTCGGCGCGGCCGCCGCCCGGCCCGTGTTCGTGCCCCACCCCACCGGCGCCGACGACCGGCGCTGGTACCGCACCGGCGACCTGGTGCACCGCGGCGCCGACGGCGCCCTGACCCTCGCCGGCCGCACCGACTTCCAGGTCAAGGTCCGCGGCGTGCGCATCAACGTCCAGGAGGTCGAGCACGTACTGCTCGCCCACCCCGAGGTCACCGAGGCCGCCGTCCTGGCCCTGCCCGACGAGGTGGCCGGCCGGCTGCTGCACGCCGTGGCCCGCCGCACCCCGGGCAGCGGCCTCAACAGCCTGACCCTGCGCGGCCATCTGGCACGCGGTCTGCCGAGGGCCGCGGTCCCCTCGGTCCTGCGCTTCACCGACGAGCCGCTGCCCCGGACCTCCACCGGCAAGGTCGACCGCGACCGTGTCGTGAAGGACCACTTCACCAAGGAGAACTGACATGCCCCACGCCCAGGCCCAGGCCATCAAGGAGTTCATCGTCGAGGAGTTCCTGCCCGACATGCCCGCACGGGACCTGGCCGACCACGACGACCTGCTGGAGGGCGGCGTCATCGACAGCCTCGGCCTGCTCAAGGTGATCGCCTGGCTGGAGGACCGGTACGACATCAACACCGACGAGGTGGACCTGGACCCCGAGTCCTTCAAGTCGGTGGCGGCCATCGAGGCGTTCGTCGCCGACGCCTCCCGCACCCGGGCGGAGGCCGCCTAACCATGCACGACGCCGTCGCCGCCCTGATCGCCCAGGACCGGCCCGTCGACCTTCCCCAGTGGCGCTCGTTCTGGGACAGCCTGCACGACGGCGCGCTGCGCCGGGGCGAGAGCGTGGCCCTGCTCGCGTCCCTGTCCACGCAGATGCCCGGCCGCGCCACCCTGACCGCGCTGCTCGACTCGCTCGCCGAACGCCGCCCGGGCGACACCGGGCGGCCGGTGTTCGAAGGCGCCGTCAACATCGTCGGCACCGGCGGAGGCCCGCGCACCCTCAACATCTCCACCGCGGCCGCGCTGACCGCCGCCGCGATGGGCACCCGCGTCGTCAAGACCGGATCGCGCGCCTACACCTCCGCCCTCGGCTCCCTCGACCTGCTCGAACGCCTCGGCATCGAGACGGCCTCCTCCTACGAGCAGACCCACGAGATGCTCGAGCGGTGCGGCATCGCGTTCGCCGGCATGTTCGTCTACCCCGCCGAACTGGGCCTGCTCGCACGCGGCGTGCTGCCGCTCGACATCCGCCGCCTGGGGCGCTTCGTCAACGCCCTGGGACCGTTCCTCGCCGACATGCCGGTCGACGCCCAGCTCACCGGCGTCTCCGACCCGCGGCTCGTTGCCGGGCTGCGGCACGCCGCCGAGCACACCGCCCGCCGCACCGGCAGATCCGTGTGGCTGGCCACCAACGCCACGGGCGCCGACGAACTGGTCGGCTTCACCCCCAACCTGGTGCGCACCTACGAAGGCGGCGGCGAGGACGAGTTCACCCTCGACCCCGCCGCGCTCGGCCTGGGCCCCGGCGCCCTGGAGGACCTGCGGCCCGGCACCGACCCCGTCCGCGACGTCCTGGACCTGCTCGCCGGCCGCGGCCGCCCGGCGGCCGAGGACGCGGTCTGCCTCAACGCGGCGGCCCTGGCCGTCGCCGGCCGTCTCACCGGCGACTGGCACCAGGCCCTGCGCGGCGCCCGCGCGGTCCTGAACGACGGCTCGGCCCTCGCCCTGGTCGACCGACTGCGACGCGCCACGGAGGTGGCCCATGCATGACCCCCGCCCCGCACCCGCCACCGCCTCCCCATCCGCCTCCGGCCCCGCGCCCACACCCGACGGCCCCGTGGCCGCCACCGCGTCCGCGCCGGGCGGGTTCTTCACCCGCACCGCACCCGGCCGGCCCGGCCTGGCGCTGTTCCTCAACGCGGGCGACCCGCCGCTGGACCGGCTGCCCGACCTCGCCGCCCTCCTCGACGAGAGCGACATCGACTGCCTCGAACTGGCCGTCCCCTTCCCCGGATCCGTCACCGACGGGCCCGTCATCCGCCGCTCCGCCGACCGGGCCCTGGCCCACGGCACCGACCTGGCCGCCGTCCTCGCCGCCGTCGCCCGCGTCCGGCCCGGCCTGAAAAGACTGCGCATCGCGCTGCTCGCCGACTTCGGCCACACCGTCAAGGGCACCGCCCCCGCCGACTTCGCCGCCGCCGTGCGCGACGCCGGCTGCGACGGACTGCTGCTGCACGGCGTCCCGCCCAGGCTGCGCACCGCCCACTACCAGGCCGCCCACGACGCCGGCCTGCCGCTGGTCACCACCTGCTACGCGGTCTCCCGGCCCGACGCGGTCGCCGAGGCGGCGGCGCAGGCCACCGCCTACCTCTACCTGGTCGCCCACTACGGCCG
>NZ_JBSGZJ010000614.1:0-3299 GCF_053610925.1 Streptomyces sp. NPDC054847
GCTCCCGCAACCCGGCAAGATCATCACGCTCAACGCCCACGGTCCTCGCAACTCCCACAGATCGCGGGTGTTGCGAGGACCGTTAGAACCCAAGGGGCAGGGCGGGGCCTTCTGATCACCCGGCGCTGTGCGACGGGGCCGGCTCAGGCGTGCGTCACAGGTTGACGCCGGCGGAGCGCAGGAACGACATCGGGTTGAGCGCAGAGCCGTAGTTCGGCGTCGTGCGGATCTCGAAGTGGAGGTGCGGGCCGGAGGAGTTACCGGTGTTGCCGGACTTGGCTATGTTCTGGCCGGTCTTCACCTTCGCGCCCACGTTCACGTTGATCTTCGACAGGTGGGCGTACTGGGAGTACTTGCCGTTGTTGTGCTTGATCACGATGGCGTTGCCGTAGGCGGGGCCGTCGCCGCCGCCGTTCGGGCCCGCCTTGACGACGGTACCGGCGCCGACCGCCTTGACCTGCGTGCCGATCGGCACGGCGAAGTCCTGGCCGGAGTGCTTGGCGGACCACATGGCGCCGCCCTGCGCGAAGCTCGCGGTCAGCGTGTACTTGCCGACCGGCTTGACCCACGCCGGGGCCTTCTTGACGGGCTTCTTCTTGGCGGCCTTCGCCTTCGCGGCGTTCGCCTGGGCGTCGGCCTGGGCGGCGACGGCAGAGGCGGCGTCCACGACGGCCGGCTTGGCCGCCTTGCCCGCGTCGGCGGAGGCGACACCCGCACCGGCTCCGACGACCATCACGGCACCCATTCCGGCGGCCACGACAGCACCACGGGTACGGAGCACGGACGGGCGGAGCTGGTGGATCATGGTGCGCTTCGACATACGGGAGAACCTCCGGGCATGAATGGACCCGATGCATCCGCACCGGGCTGGCTCCACATTGGTAACCCGTGCTCCCAAGTCGCCTCAAACCCCCCAACTACGACATTGCGTCGTAGTGGCATCCGCGGAAATACGCCTCTTGACTCCCGGCCGAGGCGCGCGCACCGCCGGAAAGCGGGGCCTCGTATGCCCGGGACGGACCGGTTTAACCGCATGTCCTGGCCACGGGCCCCGGGAGAGAAGCCCTGCGGCCGGACCCGCGGACGAGGAGACGGAAGGCCCCGGGCCGGCCGGATCCCCCGTGAGGGACAAAACGGATATTCCGATCACTAATCCACCTAGTAGTACCCAAAACGCCTGTGCGCCTTGTCACGGAGGGGCCCCTTTCGGGGGTCCGGAATCGTGAGCCAGGCCACGCGCGACAGCCATGGGAAAGTGCTCCGGACCACACCGGAAAAGGGGCCGCGAGGTGACCGGGGCCACAGAATTCGGCCCTTTTCACCGCCTGGAAGGCCCGCCGCGCGTCCTTCCGGGAAGGATCCGCTTCCGGGATCCTCCTGTGCCATGAGTAGACCCGTGGTTCGTATCCGTCACCGCGCGCTGCGCCGCGCATGGATCTGGCCGCTCGCCGCCGGCCTCGTCTGCACGCTCACCTGGAGCTCGCCGGCCGGGGCCGGCCCCTCCGACACCGGCCTCAAGGGCGCCCTCGACAAGGTCCTCGCGGACCCCAGGATCGACGGCGGCGCCGTGAGCGTCGTGGTCGCCGACGCCGCCACCGGTGAGCGCCTCTACCAGCGCGACAGCGGCGACCGTCTGATGCCCGCGTCCAACACCAAGCTCGCCACCTCCGCCGCCGCCATGGCCGTGCTGGGCCCGGACCACCGCTTCAGCACCGACGTGCTGACCACCGGCCGCCGCGAGGGCGCCACTCTCACCGGCGACCTGTACCTGCGTGGCAGCGGCGATCCCACCCTGCTCGCGGCCGACTACCGAGCCCTCGCGGCGGACGTCGCGGCGTCCGGCATCAAACGCGTCACCGGGCGCCTCGTCGCCGACGACACCCGCTTCGACGACCAGCGCCTCGGCCGGTCGTGGGCGGCCGACGACGAGTCCGCCTACTACTCCGCGCAGATCTCGGCGCTCACCCTCGCGCCCGACACCGACTACGACTCCGGCACCGTCGTCGTCGAGGTCGCCCCGGGCGCCAGGCCGGGCGAGCGCCCCCGCGTGACGCTGACCCCGCCCACCGACTACGTACGCCTCGACGTCAGCGCCACCACGGTCGAGGCGGGCCGGCCGGACACCCTGGCCGTCTCCCGGGACCACGGCACGAACAGGCTCACGATCAGCGGTGACGTCCCCGTCGGCTCGGCAGCCGCCAAGGAGTGGATCGCGGTCTGGGAACCGACCGGCTACGCGGCCGCCGTGTTCGCCGACGCGCTCGCCGAGCACGGCGTACGGGTCTCGGGCACTCCCCGTCTGGGCCGCCCGACCCCCGCCGGGGCGCGCACGCTCGCCTCGCACCGCTCCATGCCGCTCAGCGAACTGATGCACCCGTTCATGAAGCTCTCCAACAACATGCACGCGGAGGCGCTCACCAAGGAGATGGGGCACCGGGCGTCAGGCCGCGGCACCTGGGACGCGGGCCTCGCCGCGATCGGCGCCCAGCTGGAGAAGGAGGGCGTCAGGACCTCCACCCTCCGCCAGGCCGACGGCTCCGGACTGTCCCGGATGAACATGTTCCCGGCGGCCGAGCTGGCGACCCTCCTGCTCTCCGTCCGCGACGCCCCCTGGTTCGCCGACTGGTACGCGTCCCTGCCGGTGGCCTGCGCCCCCGACCGCGCCGTGGGCGGAACGCTGCGTTCCCGTATGTGCGGCACCCCGGCCGCCCTCAACGCCCGGGGCAAGACCGGCTCGCTGACGGGTGCCTCCGCGCTGTCGGGATACGTCACCGACGCCGCGGGACGCGAACTCGTCTACAGCGTCGTCCTCAACAACTACCTCGCCTCCTCGGTGAAGAGCATCGAGGACGCGCTGGTCGTCACCCTGGCGTCCTCGGACACCGCGGCGGGCACGATCGTGCCCACGTCGCCCCCGCGTGCCCGCACCGCGGAGCCCGATGCCTCACTGGAATGCTCCTGGCGCAAGCCCGCCTCCTGTTGACCCTGCCGGGTCCCGCCGACGCCAGCGGGGCCCGGCTCAGCAGGGCACGGGCAGCACACGCAGGGCCTTGACATGGCACGCCCGCCCGCCTCCCGGTCGGGCGGACCGGCCCGACCATGCAGCGCACGGCCTCGGCATGGCACGCCACCCGAGCCGAGCCCTGACAGTGCCCGCCGAGAGCGGGCGGCTCCTCGCCCTCCTCGGCGCCAGGCAGCGCACGCAGTCCATTGGCAAGGCCCCCGCCAACCCTGTCACGGCCTCCGGACAGGGCCCGCCAGGGGCAGCGGGCCCCTGGCGGGCCTGAGCACCCGGGCGG
>NZ_JBSGZJ010000615.1:0-3278 GCF_053610925.1 Streptomyces sp. NPDC054847
GGCGCCCCCGTAAGGGCCCGTTCGTCGCGGCCGCCGTGGTGAGCGTGCTCATCGTGGCCGCGGGCGGCTGGTTCCTCGTCAACGGTGACGGAGGTGACGGACGCGAGGACCGGGCGACGCGAAGCCCTTCGGCCGCGCCCACCACCACCGCCCCCGAGCTGCCGGCCGGAGTGAAGTGCAACGGCGCCGACTGCGCCGGCCAGGACCCGGAAATCATGGGCTGCGGCGGCGAATACGCCAAGACCGTCTCGACGGCCACCGTCGGCACGGCGGTGATAGAGGTCCGGCACAGCCAGGTGTGCGGCGCGGCATGGGCCCGTATCACCAAGGCGGCCGTGGGGGACGCGGTGCGGATAGCCGTCGGCGGCAAGGCCCAGGAGAGCGCCCTGGTCAACGCCGACAAGGACGCGTACACCCCGATGGCGGCCGCGCCCGACCCGGCCGACGCCAAGGCGTGTGCCACGCTCACGACCGGCACGGAGGGCTGCACGACCGCACCGTGACCCACACCTTGTGGCGCGGACGGTGAGACGCGCCACAAGGGGGCGTGGATCGGTCCGTGCCCGGGTCGGATAGCCTGACCGCTGGAAATCTCTTCACGTCAAGATTCACCCCGGGCGTGGACGAGAGGTCCCGTACGAGGGGCAGTGTTGCCCACCGCCAGCTGTCTTACGGAGATCGCCATGACCCGCACTCCCGTCAACGTCACCGTGACCGGCGCGGCCGGCCAGATCGGCTACGCGCTGCTCTTCCGCATCGCCTCCGGCCACCTGCTCGGCGCGGATGTGCCGGTCAAGCTGCGCCTGCTCGAGATCCCGCAGGGCCTCAAGGCCGCCGAGGGCACCGCCATGGAGCTCGACGACTGCGCCTTCCCGCTGCTCAAGGGCATCGAGATCACCGACGACCCGAACGTCGGCTTCGACGGCGCCAACGTAGCCCTCCTCGTCGGCGCCCGCCCCCGCACCAAGGGCATGGAGCGCGGCGACCTGCTGTCCGCCAACGGCGGCATCTTCAAGCCCCAGGGCAAGGCCATCAACGACAACGCCGCGGACGACATCCGCGTCCTCGTCGTCGGCAACCCGGCCAACACCAACGCCCTCATCGCCCAGGCCGCGGCCCCGGACGTACCGGCCGAGCGCTTCACCGCGATGACCCGCCTGGACCACAACCGCGCGATCTCGCAGCTGGCCGCCAAGACCGGCGCCTCCGTCTCCGACATCAAGCGCCTCACCATCTGGGGCAACCACTCCGCCACCCAGTACCCGGACATCTTCCACGCGGAGATCGCCGGCAAGAACGCCGCGGAGGTCGTGAACGACCAGCAGTGGCTGGCCGACACCTTCATCCCGACCGTCGCCAAGCGCGGCGCCGCGATCATCGAGGCCCGTGGCGCGTCGTCCGCCGCCTCGGCCGCGAACGCCGCCATCGACCACGTCCACACCTGGGTCAACGGCACCGCCGAGGGCGACTGGACCTCCATGGGCATCCCGTCCGACGGTTCCTACGGCGTCCCGGAGGGCCTGATCTCCTCCTTCCCGGTCACCTGCAAGGACGGCAAGTACGAGATCGTCCAGGGCCTGGACATCAACGAGTTCTCCCGCACCCGCATCGACGCCTCGGTGCAGGAGCTGGTGGAGGAGCGCGACGCGGTCCGCGAGCTCGGCCTTCTCTGACCCCCGCGCCGCGGACGTCCGCGGCGTCCGGCGTACGCACCACGCCCCGGCAGCCCCGTGCTGCCGGGGCGCACGTGTGTGCGGGAACTGCGGGACCGGTTTCCGCAGTCTCGGCTGTCATGCGCGTGATGATGATCCTCCCGGCCCTGACCGAAGCGACCAGTCCGCTCTTCCGTCCCATCAAGTACTCGCTGTTCCCGCCGCTCGGTCTCGCGACCCTCGCGGGGTACCTCGACGAGTCGGACGAGGTGATGCTGTACGACGAACACGTCGAGCGCATCGACATCGAGTCCCTGCCCAGCCCCGACCTGCTGGTGCTCCAGCCGTACATCACGTCGGCGCGCCGCAGTTACGAGATAGCCGACCACTTCCGCGCGCGGGGCGTGCATGTGGCGATGGGCGGACTCCACGTCACCTCACTGCCGGACGAGGCCGCGCGGCACGCGGACACCATCTTCACCGGGCCGGGGGAGGAGCAGTGGCCGCTGTTCCTGAAGGACTTCCGCGACGGCGCGGCGGCCCGGCGCTACGACTCCACGGCGCAGCGCACCCTGGCCGGCCTCCCGCCGGTGCGCCGTGACCTGATCAAGCGCCACCTGTATCTCGTGCCCAACTCGATCGTCGTCTCGCGCGGTTGCCCGCACCACTGCGACTTCTGCTACAAGGACGCGTTCTTCGAGGGCGGCAAGTCCTTCTACACGCAGACCGTCGACGACGCCCTGTCGGAGATCGAGCGGCTGCCCGGCCGCCACCTCTATTTCCTCGACGACCACCTGCTGGGCAACCGGCGCTTCGCGGAAGCCCTGTTCGACGGTATGTCGGGCATGGGCCGCCTGTGGCAGGCGGCCGGCACGGTCAACTCCGTGCTCCAGCCGGGACTTCTGGAGCGCGCGGTCGACGCGGGCCTGCGCAGCCTGTTCGTCGGCTTCGAGACCGTCAACGACGCGAACCTGGCGGAGCGCCGCAAGAACCAGAACATCGGCAAGGACTACGGCGCGGCGGTCCGCCGCCTCCATGACGCTGGCGTCATGGTCAACGCCAGCTTCGTCTTCGGCCTCGACCAGGACGGCCCGGACGTCTTCGACCGCACGGTGGAATGGGCGGTCGAGCAGGGCATCGAGACGGCGACGTTCCACATCATGACGCCGTATCCCTCCACGGGGCTGTGGAAGCAGATGGAGGCGGAGGACCGCATCGTGCACCGCGACTGGGACCTGTACGACACCCGCCATGTGGTCTACCGGCCCAAGGGTATGACCCCCCGTCAGCTGGAGGACGGCTACTGGCGCGCCTACCGCGACTTCTACCGCTGGTCCAACATCTGGCGCGGCGCCTCCGCCCAGCCCGGCCCGCACGAGCGGATGCGGCACCTCGCGTACGCGGGCGGGTGGAAGAAGTTCGAGCCCGCGTGGGACATGCTGATCCGCTCCCGGCGTACCGTCCGCGCGATGCCCGCGCTGGAGCGCACCCTCGCCGCGTTCGGCGGCCGCAAGGCGGCGTGAGCCGCCGCGCAACCGGGCCGGCGCCGTCACCGGCTGCCGGGCCCGGCCCCCCGGCGGTTCTGCCGGCGGTGGCCCGGCCCGGCGGCTCAGGGATGGTCCGGCC
>NZ_JBSGZJ010000616.1:0-3267 GCF_053610925.1 Streptomyces sp. NPDC054847
GTGCCCTCAAACTCCCCCTACGGCCTGGCGGCCGTGGGAGGTGCCCCCAGGCGGGCTGGATTTCGCTGCGCGAAATCAGCCTCGCCGGCGATTGAGGCGCGGGGGTCCGGGGGCAGAGCCCCCGGTTTCGGGAAGGGGCGGGGTGGGGGAAACGGCCCGCGCAGCGGAGCCCCCGCGCGGCACACTGAACCCCATGAGACTCTTCGCCGCCGTACTCCCGCCCCCCACGGCCGTCGACGAACTCGCCACCGAGGTCGCAGTCCTCCGTCGGCTTCCCGACGCCGACAGTCTCCGCTGGACCGGGCGCGCCGGGTGGCACTTCACGCTCGCGTTCATGGGGGAGGTCGACGACGAGCTCGTGCCCGAGCTGCGGGAGCGGCTGGCGCGGGCGGCGCACAGGACGTCGGCGTTTCCGCTGCGGCTGCACCGGGGCGGGCGGTTCGGGCACCGTGCGCTGTGGGTCGGGGCGGCCGGCGGTCTGGAGGAGATGCGGCTGCTGGCCGAGCGTTCGGACGCCGCTGCCCGCCGCGCCGGCGTGAGCATGGAGGAGCACCGCCGCTACCAGGCGCATCTGACGATCGCCCGGGCCCGTGACGCGGGTGACCTGCGTCCGTACGTCGAGGCGCTGGCCGCATTCGAGGGCACCCCGTGGCAGGTCGCCGACCTCGCCCTCGTACGCAGCAACCTGCCGGTCAGCGGAGTGGCGGGCGAGCAGCCCCGGTACGAAGTGGTCGGTTCCTGGCCCCTCGGGGGCGCGGGTTAACCTCGACGGGTGAATCCCAAGACCAGAAACCAGATCATGGCCGCGGCGCTGGTGCTGATGTTCGTGATCGTCGCCGTGGCCGCCGCCGTCGGCTGACGCGTCCCGCGACCGGCCGGCCGAACACGCAGGTATCCGCCTCCGCGCGGCGACGGGCCCGCAGCGCCGGGATCCGGCGCCGGGCGGCTCGCCGTTTCGAAGGAGCCGTACATGCCGGACGACAGACCGCCGTTGACGATCAGCGCGGGTGGGGGGAGCGGCCGGTGGACGTTGCGCGCGCCCGGCGGGACGCTGAGCAGTCCCGTCGTCGTGGGCGACACCGTCCATGTCGTGGTCTCCGACAGCCGGATAGGCGCGGTGGACGCGCACGAGGGCCGGATCCGCTGGTGCAGCGACGAGCTGACGCAACCGGACGGCGGTGGCATCCTCCGCGCCGGAGGGACGGTGGTCGTCCCTGTGAACCGGGACTACGAGCGCAGCGGTTTCGTCGCCCTGGACGCGGAGACGGGCGAGGTGCGGTGGAAGCGCCGCAGGAGCCGGCTGCGGCAGGCCGCGGCGGCCGGTTCGGCCGTCGTGCTGTGGAACGACGAGGACGGCGGTCAGATCAGCGGGGTCGACGCCTCGACCGGTGAGACCCTCTGGGAGGACGAGTTCAGCAAGATCTACGGCCTGCTGGTGCGGGGTGGGACCGTGATCATCGACACCGCGGGCTTCCGGGCCCTCGACGCCCGTACCGGCGACGAGCTGTGGCAGAACGGCTACGGCGATCTGCTCGGGCAGGGCGAGGAGGCCGACGCCGCTCTGTTCCACACCTGGCGCCGCGGCGAGCTCTGCGTGCGGGCGACGGACACGGGCGAGGTGCTGAGCCGGACCTCGTTCCCGAAGCGGGTGGTGAAGGACCTCGGCCCCCCGCCCGCCCTGGTCGACGGCGGCCGGGCGCTGTTCTCCGAGGCACTCGGGCGCCGGATCCGGCTCTTCGCCTGGTCGGGCCGGGACCGGGCGACGCCCCTGATCGGCGTCCGGCTGGGTCTCCGCCGCTTCACCTCGTTCTCGCAGCCCGCCGTGTGTGTGGGCGACCGGGTGTACGCGACGACCTGGCGGGACCGGCTGTACGTCGCCGAGGCCGGCGGGCGGCGCGGGCTGCGGCGACTGCGCCTGACCGCCCCTGACGGCCGTGCGGTGCACCCGGAGGAGATCGCGGCGGGGCACCGGCACCTGTTCGTCCGCGACGGGGACGCGGTCGGGGCCGTCCGCGACGGCCGGCTGCTGTGGGCGGCGGCCTCGGGCGTGTGGGAGCGGCCGGTCCCGCTGGGAACCGACCGGGTGCTGTTCCTCGCCTCGAGCCGGGACGGGACCGGGGGGCTCCTGCACTGCGCGGACGCGGAGACCGGCCGCCGGGGCTGACTGCGCGTCCGGTGTCCCTCAGGACCCGTCCCCGCGCGAAGTGGTGCTTGCTTCGAGCGCGCTCGAAGGCGTTGGCTTGGACGTCATGAAGTACACGCAGCTCGGACGCACCGGACTCAAGGTCAGCCGACTCGTCCTCGGCACAATGAACTTCGGCCCCCAGACCGACGAGGCCACGAGCCACGGCATCATGGACTCGGCCCTCGACGCGGGCATCAACTTCTTCGACACGGCCAACGTCTACGGCTGGGGCGAGAACAAGGGCCGCACGGAAGAGATCATCGGAAGCTGGTTCGCCAAGGGCGAGGGCCGCCGTGACAAGGTCGTGCTCGCCACCAAGGTGTACGCGAACATGGGCACGGACGGCGAGGTCTGGCCCAACCACGACAAGCTCTCGGCGCTCAACATCCGCCGTGCGGTGGACGCTTCGCTCAAGCGCCTGCGGACCGACCACATCGACCTCTACCAGTTCCACCACATCGACCGGAGCACCCCGGTCGAGGAGATCTGGCAGGCCATCGACGTACTGATCCAGCAGGGCAAGATCCTCTACGCGGGTTCCTCCAACTTCCCCGGCTGGAAGATCGCGCAGACCAACGAGACGGCCCGCCGTCTCGGTTCGCTGGGCCTGGTCAGCGAGCAGTGCCTGTACAACCTGGCCGAGCGCCGCGCCGAGATGGAGGTCATCCCGGCCGCCCAGGAGTACGGCCTCGGCGTCATCCCCTGGTCGCCGCTGCACGGCGGACTGCTCGGCGGGGTGCTCAAGAAGCAGAACGAGGGCTCCCGGCGGGCGACCGGCCGCAGCGCGGACGCGCTGGCCGACACGGCCGTGCGGGAGAAGGTGCAGGCGTACGAGAACCTGCTCGACAAGCACGGTCTGGAGCCCGGTGAGGCGGCGCTCGCCTGGCTGCTGACCCGTCCGGGTGTGACGGGCCCGATCGTCGGCCCGCGCACGGCGGAGCAACTGGAGTCGGCGCTGCGGGCGCTGGAGCTGGAGCTGAGCGAGGAAGTGCTCACGGGTCTCGACGAGATCTTCCCGGGGCCGGGCCCCTCCCCGGAGGCCTTCGCCTGGTGAGCCTCGGCCGCCTCTACTTGATGTGTGT
>NZ_JBSGZJ010000617.1:0-3263 GCF_053610925.1 Streptomyces sp. NPDC054847
GGGCGGGGGCGCACAGGGAACAGGAGCAGCAGTGGCCAGCTACCGGCAGCCGGGAGTCGTCCTCACCGACCACCACTTCACCGTCCCGCTCGACCACGGTGACCCGGCCGGGGAGCGGCTCGAGCTCTACGCCCGCGAGGTCGTGTCCGCCGCGGACCACCCGGACACCGGCAAGCCGTGGCTGGTGTACCTGGAAGGCGGTCCCGGCAACGCGGTCCGCCGATTCATCGGCAAGCAGGCCTGGCTGGGACGGGCCGTACAGGACTTCCGCGTGCTCCTGCTCGACCAGCGGGGCACCGGCCGCTCCACGCCGCAGAACCGCCAGACCCTCGCACAGCGCGGCGGACCGCGGGCGCAGGCCGATCACCTCGCCCACTTCCGGGCCGACAGCATCGTCCGCGACTGCGAGACGGTCCGGCGGCGCCTCACCGGCGGAGCGCCCTGGACGGTGCTGGGCCAGTCCTTCGGCGGCTTCTGCGCGACGCACTACCTGTCCACCGCGCCGGAAGGACTGGACACGGTCCTGATCACCGGCGGCCTGCCGTCCCTCGACGCGCACGCCGACGACGTCTACCGGGCCGCCTACCCGCGCATCCGGCGCAAGGCCGAGGCGCACTACGCCCGTTACCCGCAGGACGTGGAGCGCGCCCGGCGGATCGCCGCCCACCTCGCGGAGCGCCCGGCGCGGCTGCCCGGCGGCTACACCCTCACGCCGGAGGCCTTCCAGTCGCTGGGCATCCTGCTCGGCGGCGCGGACGGCAGCCATCAGCTGCACTACCTGCTCGAGAACGCCTTCGTGCGCACGGCATCGGGCCACGAACTGTCCGACGCCTTCCAGGAGGGCGTTCGCCCGGTCCTCTCGTTCGCCGCGAACCCGCTGTACGCGGTGCTGCACGAGGCCATCTACGCACAGGGCGGGCGGCCGACGGACTGGGCCGCGGAGCGAGTGCGGGCCGAGTTCCCCGAGTTCGACGCGGCGGCGGCGCTCGAGGGCGACCGGCCGCTGATGTTCACCGGCGAGACCGTCCACCCCTGGCACTTCGAGGTGGATCCCGCCCTGCGGCCGCTGCGCGAGACCGCGGAGCTCCTCGCCGCCCGTACCGACTGGGCGCCGCTGTACGACCCGGCCCGGCTCGCCGCCAACGAGGTGCCGGTGGCGGCGGCCGTCTACCACGACGACATGTACGTCGACACGGCCCACTCGCTGCGCACCGCCCGTGCCGTGCGCGGGCTGCGCACCTGGGTCACCGACGAGTACGAGCACGACGGAGTACGGGTGAGCGGGCCGCGGGTGGTGGACCGGCTGCTGGCACTCGCCCGCCAGGAGCTCTGACACATGATCAGTGGGTCCGTATCCTGCGGGACATGACCGATCAGAAGACCGAACAGCTCGAAGAGATGCCGGCCGACTGGCAGCGCGCGCTCGCGGTCGTCGCCCACCCCGACGACCTCGAGTACGGCTGTGCGGCCGCCATCGCCGGATGGACCGACCAGGGCCGCGAGGTCGCCTACCTCCTTGCCACCCGGGGAGAGGCCGGCATCGACGGCATCGCCCCCGAGGAGTGCGCGCCGCTGCGCGAGCGGGAGCAGCGGGCGAGCGCGGCCGTCGTCGGCGTCTCCGTCGTCGAGTTCCTGGATCACAAGGACGGTGTCATCGAGTACGGGACCGACCTCCGCCGGGACATCGCGGCGGCCGTCCGCCGGCACCGGCCGGAGCTGGTCATCACCCTCAATCACCGTGACACCTGGGGCGGCACGGCCTGGAACACGCCCGACCACCGGGCCGTCGGCCGGGCGACCCTCGACGCGGCCGGCGACGCGGGCAACCGCTGGATCTTCCCCGAACTCATCTCCGAGCAGGGCCTCGAGCCCTGGGACGGCGTGCGCTGGGTGGCGGTGGCGGGTTCCACCAGCCCGACCCACGCCGTCGACGCGGGCCCCGGACTCGAGAGATCCGTCGCGTCGCTGCTGGAGCACCGCCTGTACATCGAGGGCCTGACGGAGCAGGACCCGCAGGAGTACTGCCGTACGTTCCTGACCCGCATGGCCGAGATGGCGGCTCCGCGTTTCGGCGGCCGCCCGGCCGTCACGTTCGAGCTGTTCGGGCGCTGACGCCTCCGCCCCCGCCGCGCGGTTTGTTCATTTGACAAATGACGTTGCCGTTCCTGCAATGGGTGCATGAGTGATGACGACACGCGGCTGGACGCCGTACTGAACGAGGTGGGCCCCCGGCTCCGCCGGATCCGGCGCGAGCGCGGGGCGACCCTCGGTGCGCTCTCCGAGGCGACCGGTATCTCCGTGAGCACGCTGTCCCGGCTGGAGTCCGGGGGGCGTCGCCCGAGCCTCGAACTGCTGCTGCCGATCGCCCGTGCCCACCAGGTCCCGCTGGACGAACTCGTCGGCGCCCCGCCGGTCGGGGACCCGCGGGTGCGCGCCAAGCCCATCGTCCGCGGCCACCGGACGATGTACCCGCTCACCGCGCGGCCGGGAGGGCTCCAGGCGTACAAGGTGATCCACAAGCCGTCCGGGGAACAGCCGGAACCTCGTACCCACGAGGGGTACGAATGGATGTACGTCCTGTCGGGCCGCGTGCGGCTGGTGCTCGGCGACCACGATGTGGTGCTGGGGCCGGGTGAGGTGGCGGAGTTCGACACGCGGGTGCCGCACTGGTTCGGGTGTGCCGACGACCGGCCGATCGAATTTCTGAGCCTCTTCGGGCCGCAGGGGGAGCGGATGCATGTGCGGGCGCGGCCCAAGGAGGAGTGAAGGGTCTTCACGGACCGGCAAGCGACCGCTTAGTATGCGGCGCAGCACAGAACTGCCCTACGTGTGGGAGGCCCCGAAATGCAGGCATGGCGAGTGCACCGCAACGGCGAGCCGAGCGAGGTGATGCGGCTCGAAGAGGTGGACCGGCCCACGCCCGGCGAAGGACAGCTCCTCCTCAAGGTCCGTGCGGCCAACATCAACTTCCCCGACGCCCTGCTCTGCCGGGGGCAGTACCAGGTGCGGCCGCCGCTGCCGTTCACCCCGGGAGTCGAGGTCTGCGGCGAGACGGAGGACGGCCGGCGCGTCATCGCCAACCCCGCCCTGCCGAACGGCGGGCTCGCCGAGTACGTGGTCGCCGACGCGGCCGCCGTGCTCCCCGCACCCGACGCGCTCGACGACGCGGAGGCCGCCGCCCTGCACATCGGGTACCAGACGGGCTGGTTCGGGCTGCACCGCAGGGCCGCCCTCAAGGAGGGCGAGACCCTGCTCGTCCACGC
>NZ_JBSGZJ010000618.1:0-3261 GCF_053610925.1 Streptomyces sp. NPDC054847
GCGAGCCTTCCGCTCGCCGCCGCGGCGGCCCCCGCCGCCGCGGCCGGGAAGTCCGCCGGCGGCCGGAGCCGCACTCTCTTCATCGCCGGAGACTCCACGGCCGCGCAGAAGTACGCGGACGCCGCGCCGGAGACCGGGTGGGGCATGGCCCTCCCCTTCTTCCTGGACAAGCGGCTGCGCGTCGCCAACCACGCGGTGAACGGACGGAGTTCCAAGAGTTTCGTCGACGAGGGCCGGCTGGACGCCCTGCTGGACCGGATCAGGCCCGGTGACCTGCTGCTGGTCCAGTTCGGCCACAACGACGCGAAGAGCGCCGACCCCGCCCGGTACACCGAGCCCTGGTCGACGTACCAGGCACATCTGCGCCGTTACGTCGAAGGGGCCCGCGAACGTGGCGCCCGGCCGGTGTTCGCGACGTCCGTGGAGCGGCGGCGGTTCGACGCGCGGGGGACCGCGGTCCCGACGCACGGCGACTACCCGGCCGCGATGCGGGCGCTGGCCGCAGAGGAGGGGACGGCGCTGCTGGACGTGCAGACCCTGTCGATCGCCCGTTGGCAGGAGCTGGGTCCGGAGGGCACCAAGGCGTACTTCAACTGGACGCCGGAAGAGCAGGACAACACGCACTTCAATCCGCCGGGCGCGATCGCCGTGGCACGGATGGTCGCCGAAGCACTGCTGAGCGCCGGCGTGATCGCGCCGCGCGACGTCCGCCGGCTCGAGGACGAGGTCCCCGAGTCGTGGATCACCTGGCCCGCCGCCGACTGAACGGGAAGAGAGCCGCATCATGCACCGCACCACGCACACGCTGAGATGTCAGAGACGCATCATCGCAACGGCCCTGGGATGCACCGCACTGGTCCTGACCGCCACCGCGGCGGCGAACGCCACTCCCCACCGGGACCCCGCCCGCCAGACCCTGCCCGACCGGGACGGCTGGGCCTCGCTCGGCACCGGCACCACCGGCGGCGCCGCGGCCCGCCCCGCACAGGTGCACACCGTCACCACCTGGGAGGAGTTCCGGACCGCGCTCGCCGGCGACGGCGACGCACCCCGGATCATCAAGGTCAAGGGCACCCTCGACGCCACCGCGTCCGGCTGCGCCGCGTTCGAGGAGGAGGGCTACGACTTCGACACCTACCTCGCCGACTACGACCCCGCGGTATGGGGCTACGACACCCCCGTCAGCGGCCCCCAGGAAGACCTGCGCGCCGCGTCGGCGGACAACCAGGCGCAGGCGATCAAGGCGTACGTACCGGCGAACACCACCATCGTCGGCGTCGGCCGGGACGCGGCCATCGTCGGCGCCAGTCTCCAGGTCAAGGACGTCGACAACGTCATCGTCCGCAACCTCACCCTCGAGAGCCCGCTGGACTGCTTCCCGCAGTGGGACCCGACGGACGGCGCGACGGGCGCGTGGAACTCCGAGTACGACAGCCTCGTGGTGCACGGGTCCACCCACGTGTGGATCGACCACAACACGTTCACCGACGGGCGTCACCCCGACAGTTCGCTGCCGTCCTACTACGGCGAGGTGTACCAGCAGCACGACGGCGAGCTCGACATCGTCAGGGGCGCCGACCTGGTGACGGCCTCCTGGAACGTCTTCGCCGACCACGACAAGACCCTGATGATCGGCAACAGCGACAGCGCCGGCGACACGGACCGCGGCAAACTGCGGGTCACGCTGCACCACAACCTGTTCCGGGACATCGTCGAGCGCGCGCCGCGCGTCCGCTTCGGCAAGGTCGACACGTACAACAACCACTACATCGTCGACAAGGACGCCTACGCCTACAGCTTCGGCATCGGCGCGGAGTCCCAGCTCGTCGCGGAGGCGAACTCGTTCACGCTCCCGGCCGGTGTGGGCGCGGGCCGGATCCTCAAGAAATGGAAGGACTCCCCCGTCACCGCCGAGCGCAACCACGTCAACGGCCGGCCGGTCGACCTGGTGGCCGTCCACAACGCGGAACTGCCGGAGGAGACGCTGCGGTCGGGCGCCGGCTGGACGCCGACGCTGCGCACCCGCCTCGACCACCCGCGGGCGGTGCCCGCGCTGGTCGTCCACCGGGCGGGCGCGGGCCGGCTGCGCTGAGACGGGAAGGAGCCTCATCATGGCCACGCACTCCCAGGGCGCGGCGGTCGGCCGCCGCGCCCTGCTCGCCGCCGGGGCCGGAGCGGCACTCGCGGCGGCGGTGCACAGTCCCGCCCGGGCCGTCACGGACCGCTCCCCCTTCGGGCCGTTCGGTTCGCCGGCGGCCCGGCGCGGCAGCCGGACACTGTACGTCCACCCGGGCGGGCTCGGCGACCACACCACCGTCCAGGGCGCGGTGGCCGCGGCGGGCTGCCCGGGCTTCACGATCGTCGTCGCCCCGGGGGTCTACCGCGAGGTGGTGACGATCGGCGAGGCCCTCGCGGGTCTCACGCTGATCGGCGCGGGCCCGGACCCCCGTGACACCGTCGTCGTGTACGACAACGCCGCCGGAACCGCGAAGCCGGACGGCTCGGGTACGTACGGCACCAGCGGCTCCGCCACCACCACGGTCCGCGCCGCCGGGTTCACCGCCCGCCGGATCACCTTCGCCAACGACTGGCTGCGGGCGGACCATCCGGAGATCAGCGCCACCCAGGCCGTGGCGATCAAGGTGAGCGGCGACCGTTCCGCGTTCCACCACTGCCGTTTCCTGGGCCACCAGGACACCCTGTACGCCGACTCGCCCTCCGTGTCCGCCGTCGCCCGGCAGTTCTTCTCGCACTGCTACGCGGAGGGGGACGTCGACTTCGTCTTCGGACGCGGGCGAGCCGTGTTCGAGCACTGCCGTTTCCACACCCTCGCCAGGGACGTGGACTTCACACCCAAGGGCATGGTGTTCGCCCCGTCCACCGCGCGGGACAACCCGTACGGCTACCTCGCCGTGCGGTGCCGGATCAGCAGCGGCGCGGAGGACGGCGCGTACAAGCTCTCCCGGCCGTGGGTGCCGAGTTCGGACCCGGGCGCGTGGCCGTCGCTGGTGGTCCGCGACAGCGTGATCGGTCCGGGGATCGACGCGGTGGAGCCGTACACGAACATGCGGGACACCTACCCGTGGCAGGCGCAGCGGTACGCCGAGTACCGCAACACCGGTCCCGGAGCCCGGATCACCGTGCCGGAGAACCGTCCCCAACTGAGCCTCGTCCAGGCGAGGTCGGCGACGCGCGAGGTGTATCTCGGCGACTGGGCGCCGTGGCGGAGCACCGGCTGACACCGCCGGTACCGGTACGACG
>NZ_JBSGZJ010000619.1:0-3241 GCF_053610925.1 Streptomyces sp. NPDC054847
CCCCTGGAGGTCAAGGTGGAGCGCCGGCCCGGTCGCTGACGCCCCCGGCCGGCGGCGACGGACGAACACCGGCGGCCCGCGCACCGTCCTGGCGGGGGAACTCCCTTCACCCACCGGGCACTTCCGGGTCCGACCGCACCCGGCGCCCACGCGCGCCACCGCCCCACACGGTGGCGCGCGCAGGCTGTTCAGGGGAAGCCGGCCCGGGAGTCCGTCCGTTGAAGGCCGAAGGTCAGGTGCAGGAGGGGCACACGCCCCGGTAGGTGACCTCGACCTCGGACACCGTGAACCCGAACCGCTCCTCCGCCGGGAGGTCCGCCAGCGGATCGCCGGTGGGGTGGACGTCGCGGATGGCGCCGCAGCGGGAGCAGACCAGGTGCTGGTGCGGGCGGTGCGCGTTGGGGTCGTAGCGCTTGGCGCGCCCGTCGGTGGAGACCTCCAGTACCTCACCGAGGGAGACCAGTTCGCCCAGCGTGTTGTACACGGTCGCCCGTGAGATCTCGGGCAGTCGCCGTGCCGCGCGGGCGTGGACCTCGTCGGCGGTGAGATGCACGTGGTCGCCGTCGAGGACCTCCGCGACGACACGCCGCTGGGAGGTCACCCGCCAGCCGCGTCCTCGCAGCCGTTCCAGCAGGTCACTCATATCGGTTCACCTATTCAGGCTTGGCGGAATACCCGTAGTTTACCGGCAGGTGTCCGGAACCCGATGGGATATGAAACGCGCAAACTTCTTGACCTGGACAGCGTCCATCGTAGGATCGGTTCCGGCATCAGCCAAGGGAGCCGGCACCTCCGGTTACGGCAGGAGACTGAGACATGACGGGACCACCGCCGAGCAGCCGCAGAGTGCTGCCGGACCGCGGCTGACGGCCTTTCATGTCGCGCCGCGCTGCCGTGCCGTCCCGGCAGTCCGGCCCCTTCACAGGGACACATGTGCCCGACCTTCCGCCGCCGGCACTTCACCAGCACCACGATCCCGCTCCGCCCGAAAGGATTCCCATGTCCGAGAACCCGGATGCAATCGTCACAGACCCGAAGACGGAGGGCCAAGGCGGCGGCTGCCCGGTAGCGCACGGGCGCGCCCCGCACCCGACCCAGGGCGGCGGAAACCGCCAGTGGTGGTCGGAGCGGCTCAACTTGAAGATCCTCGCCAAGAACCCGGCCGTGGCGAACCCGCTCGGTGAGGAGTTCGACTACGCCGAGGCGTTCAGGAATCTCGACCTCGCGGCCGTGAAGCAGGACATCGCCGAGGTGCTGACCACCTCGCAGGACTGGTGGCCCGCCGACTTCGGCAACTACGGCCCGCTGATGATCCGTATGGCCTGGCACAGCGCGGGCACCTACCGGATCAGCGACGGCCGCGGCGGCGCCGGGGCCGGTCAGCAGCGCTTCGCGCCGCTCAACAGCTGGCCGGACAACGCCAACCTCGACAAGGCCCGCCGACTGCTGTGGCCGGTCAAGAAGAAGTACGGCCAGTCCATCTCCTGGGCCGACCTCATGATCCTCACGGGCAACGTCGCACTGGAGCAGATGGGCTTCGAGACCTTCGGCTTCGGCGGCGGCCGTGAGGACGTCTGGGAGCCCGAGGAGGACGTGTACTGGGGTCCCGAGACCACCTGGCTCGACGACCGGCGCTACACCGGCGACCGTGAGCTGGAGAACCCCCTCGGCGCGGTCCAGATGGGCCTCATCTACGTCAATCCTGAGGGCCCCAACGGCAACCCGGACCCGCTCGCCGCGGCCCGTGACATCCGTGAGACGTTCCGCCGGATGGCAATGAACGACGAGGAGACCGTCGCCCTGATCGCGGGCGGTCACACCTTCGGCAAGACCCACGGCGCGGGCCCGGCGGACAACGTCGGCGACGACCCCGAGGCCGCCTCGCTGGAGGAGCAGGGCCTCGGCTGGAAGAACACCTACGGCACCGGCAAGGGCGGCGACACGATCACCAGCGGTCTCGAGGTGACGTGGACGAACACCCCGACCACCTGGGACAACAGCTTCTTCGAGATCCTCTTCGGCTACGAGTGGGAGCTGACCAAGAGCCCCGCCGGCGCCCACCAGTGGCGGCCGAAGGACGGTGCCGGGGCAGGCACGGTCCCCGACGCGCACGACGCGTCGAAGACCCACGCCCCGCAGATGCTGACGACGGACCTCGCGCTCCGATTCGACCCGGTCTACGAGCAGATCTCGCGTCGCTTCCTGGAGAACCCCGACCAGTTCGCGGACGCCTTCGCCCGCGCCTGGTACAAGCTGACCCACCGTGACATGGGCCCGAAGTCGCTGTACCTCGGCCCGGAGGTCCCGGAGGAGACCCTGCTGTGGCAGGACCCGCTGCCCGAGGCCGAGGGCGAGGCCGTCGACGCCGAGGACATCGCGGCCCTCAAGGCCAAGCTCCTCGACTCGGGGCTGTCCGTCTCTCAGCTGGTGTCCACCGCGTGGGCGTCGGCCTCGACGTTCCGCGCCAGCGACAAGCGCGGCGGTGCCAACGGCGCCCGCATCCGCCTGGAGCCGCAGCGCACGTGGGAGGTCAACGACCCCGACCAGCTCGCCACGGTGCTGCGCACCCTTGAGGGGATCCAGCAGGAGTTCAACTCCGGCGCCAAGAAGGTCTCCCTGGCCGACCTGATCGTGCTCGGTGGCGTCGCGGCCGTCGAGCGGGCCGCCAAGGAGGCCGGTTTCCCGGTCGAGGTGCCCTTCACGCCCGGCCGGGTGGACGCCTCGCAGGAGCAGACCGACGCGGAGTCGTTCGCCGCGCTCGAGCCGACCGCCGACGGGTTCCGCAACTACCTCGGCAAGGGCAACCGCCTGCCGGCCGAGTACCTGCTGCTCGACAGGGCGAATCTGCTCAGCCTCAGCGCCCCCGAGATGACCGTCCTCGTCGGTGGCCTGCGTGTGCTGGGCGCGAATCACCAGCAGTCGCAGCTCGGCGTCCTCACCACGACGCCCGGGACGCTGACGAACGACTTCTTCGTCAACCTGCTCGACCTGGGCACGACGTGGAAGGCGACCTCCGAGGACCAGACGACCTTCGAGGGCCGCGACGCCGCCACGGGCGAGGTGAAGTGGGCCGGCAGCCGTGCCGACCTCGTCTTCGGCTCGAACTCCGAGCTGCGCGCGCTCGCGGAGGTGTACGCGAGCGACGACGCGAAGGAGAAGTTCGTGAACGACTTCGTCGCAGCGTGGGACAAGGTCATGAACCTCGACCGGTTCGACATCGCCTGACGTGATCCCCGGGATC
>NZ_JBSGZJ010000620.1:0-3239 GCF_053610925.1 Streptomyces sp. NPDC054847
GCGGAGGAGGACGCCCGTGCCGCGGCGGCCGGGCCCGCCGCGGCGCCCGGGACGGCCCGCGCCGTCCATGAGGCCGCGGAACGCGCGATGCGTGACGCCGCGTCGGCGCTCGACGCCGCACGCGACAGGTGCGCCCAACTCGACCGGCTGTCCCGGCAGGCCACCGCGGAGACCCTCGCGCTGCGCCCGCTGCGCGAGGAGTACGACCTGGTGGCCCGCCTCGCCTCCCTCACCGCCGGAACCTCCGCCGACAACGAACGCAAGATGCGCCTCGAGTCGTACGTGCTCGCCGCCCGCCTGGAACAGGTTGCGGCAGCCGCCACCGTACGGCTGCAGCGGATGTCCTCCGGCCGGTACACCCTCATCCACTCCGACGCCCGCACCGGCGGGAAACGCGCCGGCCTCGGACTGCGCGTCGTCGACGCCTGGACCGGCAGGGAACGAGACACCGCGACCCTGTCCGGCGGCGAGACGTTCTTCGCCTCGCTCGCCCTCGCGCTCGGCCTCGCCGACGTGGTCACCGACGAGGCCGGCGGCATGCGGCTCGACACCCTGTTCATCGACGAGGGCTTCGGCAGCCTCGACGACCAGACCCTCGACGAGGTGCTCGACGTCCTCGACTCGCTCCGCGAACGTGACCGCAGCGTCGGCATCGTCAGCCATGTCGGCGATCTGCGCCGGCGCATCCCCGCGCAACTGGAGGTCGTCAAGGACCGTGGCGGGTCGGCCGTGCGGCTGCGGACGGAGGCCGCCCTCAGCGACTGATCGGGCGGCCGCGCAGCGGCGAGGAGTAGACGACGCTCGTCGTCACCGACCCCAGGGCGCCGATCTTCCCCGACACCTGCTCGAGGTGGCTCATCGAGCGGGCGGCGACCTTCAGCACGAAGCAGTCGTCGCCGGTGACATGGTGGGCCTCGAGGATCTCGGGCGTCGCGTCCAGCAGGTCGTGGAACGGCTTGTAATTGCCGTTCGGGTAGCGCAACCGTACGAAGGCGAGGATCGGCAGCCCGATCCGCTCCTGGTCCACGACCGCCGCGTACCCCTGGATGACGCCCGCCTCCTCCAGCCTCCGCACCCGCTCGGTGACGGCGCTCGGCGACATGGAGACGGCCCGCGCCAACTCCGCGAAGCTGGCCCTGCCCCGGGTCTGGAGGGCCTCGAGTATGCGCCAGTCGGTGGCGTCCGGTGAATATCCCGTCATGGCCACACACAACAGGGGATCGCCCGGCCGATCAAGGCGAGTGCCGGGGAATCCCACTTCCTGGAGACGATCACCGACCGTAGATTTCTGGACATGACCACGACGCAGAGCAACACCCCCGTGACACAGCCGGCCAACCCCGTCCTGCGGGTGCCGCCCGCCGACCCGGCATCCGCGGCGGCCTACTTCGGTGCGAGCCTGGCCTTCCACGCCGACGTCTCCGACGTGGCGGCCGCGCTCTCGGCCGGCGGCGACCCCGGATTCGTCGTCCTGGACTCCCGCTCCACCGAGTCCTGGAACCAGGGCCACATTCCGGGCGCGGTGCACCTGCCGACCGCGCTGATTCCCGAGCAGGCTGGGGAACTCCTCGACAGGTCCGTGCCGGTCGTCACCTACTGCTGGGGCCCCGGCTGCAACGGAGCCACCCGCGCGGCACTCGCCCTCGCCCGACTGGGCTTCCAGGTCAAGGAGATGCTCGGCGGCTTCGAGTACTGGGCCAGGGAGGGCTTCGCGTTCGAGACCTGGGAGGGCCGTACCGTCCGCGACGCCGACCCGCTGACCGCACCTGTCGGCGCGGACGACTGCGGCTGCTGAACCGCTCTGGGCCGCGCACCGGCCGCCCCTCGTGCAGGCCGCTTCGGCCCCGGACGGACTCGTGGGCGGGCTCGGACGCCGCCGCCGGCCGAGCATCCCGTCGTCACCCGCTCAACGGCGCACGACGGAGGGGGAATGCCGCAGGAAGCCGGCGTATCTCGCCGGATCCTTCCCGCGCGGCCGGGCCGCCCGCAGGACGACATCGAGGACGGCGTCCACGTCGCAGGCGTAATGGCCGCTCGTCCAGGCGGCGTTGGCCTCGACGACGGCCCAGCCGCATGCTCCGAAGGGTGCTGTACGGGACTGCGCCGCGGCACCGGATTCGCCCGGAGCGCCGGTCCCGGAAACCGCATGACAACGCCCGGTGTATCGATCATGATGCATGGCCATGCCCAGAATGCCGTCTCCCTCCGCCGAGTCGCTGCGCCGGGACCCCCTCCCGCTGCGCGGCCGCACCGCCCTCGTCACTGGGGCCAGCCGCACGGGCGGCATCGGCTACGCGGTGGCTCGGCGCCTCGCCGCGTACGGCGCGAGCGTCTACCTCCACCACCACGTCCCGCACGACGCCGCCCAGCCGTGGGGCGCGGAGCCCGGCGGGCCCGAAGCGGTCGCCGCGGGCGTGCGGGAGGCCCTCGGGGCCCCCGAGGCCCTCGTGTGCCATGGTCCCGCGGACCTGTCCGACGCCGACGCCCCGGCCGAACTGCTGGCCACGGCCGCGGACGCGCTCGGCGGCCGTCTCGACATCCTGGTCGCCAACCACGCGCTGAGCGGCTTCGACGGTCCGCTGGACGGGATCGACGCCGCCATGCTCGACGCGCACTGGGCGGTCGACGCCCGCTCCGTGATCCTGCTGGTCCAGGCGTACGCGCGGTCGCGCGCCACACTGCCGGCGCGGACGCCGGGCGGCCGCGTCGTGATGATGACCTCGGGCCAGGACATCGCGGGCGGTATGGCCGGCGAGATCGCCTACGCCCTCGCGAAGGGCGCGCTGGCCTCCGCGACCCGCTCCTTGGCGACCTCGCTCGCCGGCCTCGCCGTGACCGTCAACTGCGTCAACCCGGGGCCGGTGGACACGGATTACCTGGACGGCGAGGTGTACGAGGCCATCGCGTCGATGTTCCCCGCCGGCCGGTGGGGCATGCCGGACGATCCGGCCCGCCTGATCGCGTGGCTGGCGACGGACGAGGCGGAGTGGATCACGGGGCAGGTCATCGACTCGGAGGGCGGGTTCCGCCGCTGACGCTGCGCGGGCGGGGGCCGCTGCGCGGGGGCGTTTCCCCTCCCCGCCCCTTCCCGCAACCGGGCTCCGCCCGGACCCGTACCGCGCTCCGCGCGGACCCGTACCGCGCTCCGCGCGGTGTTTCGGGGGCTCTTCCCCCTACGCCTGGCGGCGTGGGGGGACCCCCACCGGACCCCCGCGCCTCAAACGCCGGCGAGGCTGGAG
>NZ_JBSGZJ010000621.1:0-3236 GCF_053610925.1 Streptomyces sp. NPDC054847
CCGGGTGACCGGGGCGGGCCCGCACGCGTATCGGAACGAGCTTGTCAGCCGTGCAGCGGGACGAGGCGCCCAGGCCCGTTCGCCGGGTCCGAACGGAGCTTGTCGCGAAGCGCCTTGTCCTGATCCGTCAGCCGGGGCGGCCCGTACTGCGGTGCGGGTACGCCTTCGATCTGCTGGGCCGGCGAGATCGGCGGATCGTACTGCCGTGGTGCCGTGACGAAGGTGAAGGCGGTCGCCGCGACGATCAGCGCGGTCGCCGCGACGGCCGCCCGTGTCCACATCCGCGCCCTGCGCTCGCACCCGCTGCGCACGTCGCACGCCGGTGTCATGAGAGGTGCGGGACCGGCGCAGGCCAGCGCCCCCAGCCGGTCCCGCAGCAGGCTCGTGTCCGCCAGTTCGGGGAGCCGCTCGGCCATGGCCTCACGCGCGTGCACGAGACGGTTCGCGGTGGCCGGGGTGCTCGCCTCCGTCTCCGCCGCTGTGTCCGGCAGTCCGAGCCCCAGGCCGTCGTGGAGCAGCAGCGCGCGGCGGTAGGAGGTGGGGAGTTCCTGCAGCGCCTCGAGCAGTTCCCGCCGGGGTTCCTCGGCGGGCAGTTCGTCGGGGTACCGGTGCGCGGGCCGCAGCCGGTTCCACGGGGACATGGCGTAGTCGTACGCGACCGCCCGCACCCAGCCCGCCGGGTCCCGGTCCACGGCGACCTCCGGCCAGCGCTGCCAGGCGTGGTGGAAGGCACGCTCGACCGACTCCTGGGAGAGCCGCCGGCGTCCGGTGAGCAGATACGTCTGGCGCACCAGGTCCGGGGCGGCGCCCGCGTAGAGCACGTCGAACGCCTCCTCCGGGCTGGGCGCCGGCACGGTCAGGGCCGCCGGACCGAGGGAGCCGACGGCACGCGGGACCTCGGCGGAGGGCGCCGTCGCGGACGGCGGTCCGGGCCTGCCGACGGGCCTCGGAGGCAGGATCGTGGGCGGTTTCGCGGCGCGTTTCACGGCGGGGCGGGGGCGGGTGTTCGCCGTGGGCTGCGCCGTGCGGGTCGGCCGTGCGGTGCGGACGTGGCCGTCTTCGTCCCGGGTCTCTTCGTCCCTGCCGTTCGGGTCCCGGTCTTCGTCCCCGCCGTCCTCGCCCCTGCCATTCAGGTCCCGGTCGTCCGTCGGGGGCCCGCCGCCCGGGGTGCTCTCCACGGTCTGCGTGCCGAGGGCGGCGAGCAGCCCGGCGTACGCCTCGCGCTTGCGCCCCCTGGGGTTCGTGCGTCCGGTCTCCCAGGACCGGATCGTCGCCCGGGTGACTCCCATCGTCGTCGCGACCTCGTCCTCGGAGAGGGAATTCGCCTCTCGGAGCCTGCGCCGTTCTTTCGGGGGCGGCAGGGGGGTTCCGGACGCGGAGCGGGTGATGCTCTCGGTCATGAAGGGCACCTCACGGCACTGCACGCGACGAAAAAGCACATAAACGTATCTTGGGCGACACATCGGTCATTCGCCCGTTACATGGATAAAGCGCGTGTCGTTGGCAGCATGGCCGCGTGACCCAAGTGACCGAACAGAGCCACTCAGTGCCGCAAGCCCCGGTCGCCGTGCAGGGCGGCACGTCGGTCGCGCTGGTCGCGTCGTTCGTACGCGGCGCGACGGCGGCCGGACTCGGGCTCGGCGTGATCACCGTGCTCGTGATGGTGATGTGGATCAGCTCGCCCTTCCCCGACAGCGACCCGTCCGACGCGCTGCACGTCGCGGCGGCTCTGTGGCTGCTCGCGCACGGCACGGAACTCGTGCGGACGGACACGCTCTCCGGGGCGCCCGCGCCCATGGGGATCGTGCCGCTGCTGCTCGTCGCCGTGCCCGTCTGGCTGGCCCACCGTGCGGCACGCGACGCCCTGGAACCGGCGGAGGGCCGGCCGAGGCCGTCAGCCTGGAGCGCGCCGACGATGGTGGCCAGCGGTTACGTGATGGTCGGTGCGCCGGTCGTGCTCTACGTCGCCGGTGGTTCCTTCGCCGCCGACCCACTGAGCGCACTGGTCCATCTGCCGCTCGTGACCTTCCTGGCCGCGGCCACCGGGGCCTGGACCGCGAGCGGCCGGCCGCTCGGACCGTTGCCGACCCGGGTGCCGAAGCGGCTGGGGGCGGCCCTCGCCCATGCCAGGGTGTCCGCCGCGCTGCGGTCCGCCGGCGCGGGCACGCTCACGCTGATCGTCGGCGGGGCGGTGCTGGCCGTGACCTCCACCGTCTGGCACGGGCGGGCCGCACAGGAGTCGTTCCTGGGCCTGTCCGGGGAGTGGTCGGGCCGGGCGGCCCTCGCTCTGCTGGCGCTCGCGCTGCTGCCCAACGCGGCGGTGTGGGGCGCCGCTTACGGGCTCGGGCCCGGCTTCACCCTCGGCACGGGCGCGACGGCTGCACCGCTCGCGGCGACCGGCACGCCCGCGCTGCCCGACTTCCCGCTGCTCGCGGCGGTGCCGGGGCAGGGGCCCGGCACGCCGCTGCACTGGGCGGCGGTCGCGGTGCCCCTCGTCGCGGGCGTGGTGCTCGCCTGGTTCACGGTGGGAGCGGCGGCCCCGCGGCACGGTGAGCGCGAGAGCGCCTGGAGCTCCGGCGGGACCGCCCTCACGGTGCTGCTCGGCGCGGTCGGCTGCGCCGTGCTCATGTGCCTGCTCGCCGCGGCGTCCGGAGGTCCGCTCGGGACCGGCCGCCTCTCGGAGTTCGGCCCCGTGTGGTGGCTCACCGGCGGCGCCGCCCTGCTCTGGACGGCCGGCCCGGGTGTCCCGCTGGCGCTGGCGCTGCGGGCGTGGCGGCTGCGGACGCCCGGCCGGGGGCTGCGCGGGCTGCTGCGCCGTGGCGGCGCCGAGGCCGAAGGGCAAAGGGACGCGGTGCCGTTCGTGGAGGTACCGGCGGCGTCCCCGGCGCCCTCGGCTCCGGCGGCGGGGGAGGAGCCGTCGGACACGGACCTCGACGGCGGGTCCGGCCCGCTCGACGACGAGTCCGAGCTGTACGACTTCCTCCCGGCGGACACCTGGACGGCCCGCGGGCCCCGTGAGGACCGCTGGACCGCGCTGAAGGAGTCCTCCCGCGGCCTGATGCCGGACTTCTCCCCGCTTCAGGTACCCGCACCACCGGCCGGGCCCGAGCCTGACGGCCGGTCCGAGTCCGACGCCGGGCCGGGGCCCGCCCCGGCGTCCCCGCCCGCCTCGCCGCCCATCTCGCCGTCCGCCTCACCGCCCGCGTCGCAGACGGCGAAGGGCTCGGGCGGGGAAC
>NZ_JBSGZJ010000622.1:0-3225 GCF_053610925.1 Streptomyces sp. NPDC054847
TACGTCGCGGCCCTGCTCGAGGGCGTCGGTGAGGCGCATGACGGCGACGACGCCGACGCCTTCGCCGCGGCCGTATCCGTCGGCCGCCGCGGAGAAGGTCTTGCTGCGGCCGTCGGCGGCCAGTGCGTGCGAGCGGCTGAGGGCGACGAAGGCGCCGGGGTCGGCGAGGACCTGGACGCCGCCGGCGAGGGCGAGTTCGCACTCGTCGTTGCGCAGCGCCTCGCAGGCGAGGTGCAGGGCGACCAGCGAGGACGAGCAGGCGGTGTCGACGGACAGGGCGGGGCCCTGCAGTCCGAGGTGGTAGGAGAGCCGTCCGGCGTTGAAGCTCGGGAGGCTGCCGGTCAGGGTGTAGGTGTCGGGGCCGGAGCCCTGGCGGTACTTGCCGTATTCGCCGGGCCCTGCGCCGATGAAGACGCCGGTCCGGCTGTCGCGCAGGTCGCGGGGGCGCAGGCCGGCGTTCTCCAGTGAGGTCCAAGCGGCTTCCAGCAGCAGTCGGTGCTGGGGGTCCATCGGTTCGGCTTCGCGCGGGCTGATGCCGAAGAACGCCGCGTCGAACGAGGCCACGTCGTCGAGGAGGGAGGCGTGGCGGACGTAGGTCTTTCCTTCGGCGTCGGGGTCGGGGTCGTAGAACCGGTCCACGTCGAAGCGGTCGGTGGGGATGGGTGAGAGGGTGTCGCGGCCTTCGGCCAGTACGTTCCAGAAGCTTGTCAGGTCGTTCGCGTCGCCCGGCATGCGCAGGCCCACGCCGACGACGGCCAGTGGTTCGTCGGTGCGGCCCCCGGCGGGGGCGGGTGTGTCGGCGTCGGTGTCGGTGGCCGGGGTGAGCCGGTCGAGCAGCCACCGGGTGACGGCCAGGAGGTTCGGGCAGTCGTAGATCAGTGTCCTGGGGGTGGTGATGCCGACGCGGTCCTGGATCCGGTGGCTGAAGGCGATGGCCATCATCGAGTCGAAGCCGAGGTCCTTGAAGCCCCGCTCGGGGTCGAGGGCTGCCGGGTTCTGCATGCCGAGCACGGCTGCTGCCTCTGCTGCCAGGAGGTCCTGGACGTGGAGGAGCCGGGCTTCGTCGGTCAGGCCGAGGAGTGTGTCGCGCAGTGTCGCGGTGTGGCCGGTGCCGGTGTGCGGCTCGCTCGCGGTGCGGGCTTCGGTGATCTCGCTCAGCACGGGGCGCAGGGGGCCGCGTGGGCAGAAGGCGGGGACGGCGTGGGTCCAGTCCATGTGCGCGACGACGGTGGTGCGCCCGGCGGCCAGGGCCAGGTCCAGGCCGGTGAGGGCTTTGGCGGCCGGCATGGGGACGAGTCCGTTGCGGCGCAGCAGGGTGCCGGTGGCGCCGTCGGCCATGCCGCCGTCGGACCACGGTCCCCAGGCGACGCAGACAGCGGGGAGTCCGGCTGCCCTGCGGTGTGCGGCCAGGGCGTCGAGGCCGGCGTTGGCCATGGCGTAGCCGGCCTGTCCGGTGTTGCCGAGGGTTCCGATGACGGACGAGAACAGGACGAACGCGTCCAGCTCGCGGTCCTGGGTGAGGGCGTGGAGGTTCCAGGCTCCGCCGAGTTTGGGTGCCGCGATCGTTTCGACCTCGGCCGTGGTGAGCGTGGCCAGCAGTTTGTCGTCGAGGACGCCGGCGGTGTGGAACACGGCGCGCAGGGGGGCCTGTTCGTCGCCGTCGAGGGTGGCGAGGAGTTCGGCTGTGCGGGCGGGGTCGCTGATGTCGCAGGCGGCGAGGGTGACGCGGATGCCTGTGGTCTCGAGTTCCGCCTTCAGTTCGGCGGCGCCGGGGGCGTCGGGGCCGCGCCGGGATGCCAGCACGAGGTGTTCGGTGCCGTGTGCGGCCAGGTGGCGTGCGAGGTGGGCGGCGAGGGCGCCGCTGCCTCCGGTGATGAGGGCGGTGCCGCGGCCTGTCGGTGCGGGGGCGGCGGTGTCGGGGGCGGCGGCGCGGCGGAGCCGTCGTACGAGGCGGCCCGCGGGGCGCAGTGCGACGTGTTCTTCTGCGTCGGTGCCGGTGACTGTGGCCAGGAGTTGCAGGGTGGCCTGTGTGTCGATCTCTTCGGGGAGGTCGATCAGTCCGCCCCAGCGGTTGGGGTGTTCGAGGGCGATCACGTGTCCCAGGCCCCAGGTCTGTGCCTGCCACGGGCGGGGGACGGTGTCGTCGGGGTGGGCCTGTATCGCGCCGCGGGTGAGGATCCACAGCGGTGCCTGTATCCCGTGGTCGCCGAGGGCCTGGGTGAGGGCGAGGGTCTGGGAGGTGCCGCAGGGCGGTGCGGCGTCGGCCTCGGGGTCGTGGTCGGGGTCGACGGCTTCGTCGAGGGGGGTGAAGGCGAGCACGCCGCGCAGGTGGGTGGCTGTCGGGGCGGGGATGCGGGCCAGGTGGGCGCTGAAGTGTTCGCGTTCGCCGGCTGCGGGGAGGACGTGCACTTTCGCGCCGGCCGCTTCGAGTGTCCGGGCCAGTCCGGGCGGCGGGGCGACCAGCAGCCAGGGGCCGCGGACGGCGGCGGGTGCGGGGTCGGGGGCGGGGGCGTTGTGCCAGGTCTCCTCGTAGAGCCAGTCCGCCACTTCGCCGGTGTGGGTGTGGCGGCTGTGCCAGGCGGCGAGGTGGGGCAGCATCGCGGCCACGGTCGTGCTGTCGTCGGCTCCGAGGAGGCGGGCGAGTTCCTCGGTCTCGCCGCGTTGGACGGCGTCCCACAGGGCGTCCTCGGCGTGGGTCCGGGTGCGGGTGCGGGTGGGGGCGGTGTCGGTGGGTGCGTCGAGCCAGAAGCGTTCGCGTTGGAAGGCGTAGGTGGGCAGGTCGATGCGGGTGGCGCCGGGGAGGAGGGAGCTCCAGTCGATGTCCTGGCCGAGGACGTGCAGTTCGGTGAGTGCGGTCAGCACGGCACGCGGTTCGTCCAGTCCCTTGCGCAGGGCCGGAACGACCGGCGCGCCCGAATCGGTCAGGCAGTCCTGCGCCATCGCGCTCAAAACCGTGCCCGGCCCGATCTCCACACAGGCACCAACATTCTGCTCCTCGACCCATCGCATGTCGTCGGCGAAGCGGACCGCGTCGCGCACATGCCGCACCCAGTAGCCCGCATCCCGCCCACCCTGGACCGGCGGCATCGCAATCCTGGGCTCGGCATACGTGACCGAGGCAGCGACTTGTTCGAACGCGGCCAGCATCGGATCCATCAACCGCGAATGGAACGCATGCGACACCCGCAACGACCTCGTCCGACAGCCCGACGCCTCCAACCGCCG
>NZ_JBSGZJ010000623.1:0-3206 GCF_053610925.1 Streptomyces sp. NPDC054847
CTTCTTGCCCGTGATGCCGAGGTGCACCAACAGGGCGAGGTTCGGCTTGAGTTCGGCCTGCTTGACACCCCAGGTCGTGAAGCCCTTCTGGTGCGAGGCGACCGCGGCGAGCATCGCCACCAGCGATCCGGCCATCGCTCCGGGGCTGACGTCCTTGTCGACCTTGCCCTTGCCCTGGAGCTCCTTGACGGCGTCCGAAAGGGAGTTGGTGACCGAGGTGAGGATCTTCATACGGATCTTGTAGAACCGCTTGTCGCCCTCGGCGGCGCCGAGATCGACCACGCGGAGAATGGCATCGTTGCGGCGCCAGAAGTCGAGGAATCCCTCGACCAGTTCCTCCGCCGCCTGCCAGCCCGCCTTGCCGACCCAGGAGCGGCCGGAGACGAGCTCGGTCAACTCGGCGCCCTCCTTGGCCATTTCCTCGGCGATTTCGAGAACGGCGCCTTCGACGTCGGGGAAGTACTGGTAGAACGTCGCCGGTGAAGTGCCCGCTTTACGGGCCACGTCGATGACTTTGACGTCCCGGTACGGCGACGAGCTGAGCATCTCGCTGAGGCAGTCGAGCAGTTTCTGCCGCGTCGCCTGCCCGCGTCGGCCGGCTACCCGGCCGTCGACGGTGCGCACTTGTCCTGTCATGCCGTCAGCTTACCGAGGGGTGATCGGCGCGCGATTCGGCCGACTGCAAATGGGGTGCCGACCACGGACAGCAATAGTGTTATCAACAGCCTGTGGACAACTTCGGTGGACAACTCGACGGAAACGGTCCCGCCGGAGGCGCCCGGCGCACCCCTTTCGACCGTTCACCCCTTTCAGGGCCGCCCATATCGACCAAGCGTTCGAATTGATTCCGCGCGCCCCGCGTGATGCGCCGTTAGCTTGATGGTGACGGGCACCACACCCAGGGAAGGAATCAGGTCCATGGCCGCATTCGCAGAGGGCACGCCGTGCTGGGTGGACGCATCGCTCCCCGACGTGGAAGCGGGCAAGCGCTTCTACGGCGAGCTCTTCGGCTGGACCTTCACCGAACGGGGCGGTGGCCACGTCCCCGGCGGCGTCCGCGGCCGTTACGCCGACGCGTTCAGCGACGGACGGCTGGTCGGGGCGCTGACTCCCAAGCGGGACGGCCGCATGCCCACCGTCTGGGGCGTCTACTTCGCCACCCCCGACGCCGCGGCCCTCGGCCGGCGCATCGCCGACCACGGCGGCCGGCTGATCAACGACCCGCTGCCCGTCGACTCCGCGGGGATCTCCGCGGTGGCGGCGGACCCCGGCGGCGCGGTGTTCGGCCTGTGGCAGGCGGGCACCCGGCAGGGCTTCGAGAAGCAGGGCGAACCGAACTCGTTCTGCTGGACCGAGGTGTACACCCGGGACCACGAGCGCGCGGACGACTTCTACGAGTCCGTTTTCCACTTCCAGGGCACGGACCTGACCGGAACCATGGCCGGCTTCCGCATGTGGTCACCGGCCGGCACGGAACCGGGCGAGAACACCGCCGTCGGCGGACGCAGCGCGATCACGGACGAGTTCCCGCCGGAGATGCCCGACCACTTCCTCGTCTACTTCTGCGTCACCGACTGCGACACGACGGCCGAGTCCGTCGTCCGCCTCGGCGGCCGGGTCCGCACCGTCCCCTCCGACACCCCGTACGGGCGGATCGCCGTCTTCGGCGACAACCAGGGCGCCACCTTCGCGGTGCTGGCGGAGCCGGACCGGTCGGCCGCGCCCGGCGGGACGCAGGAGGCCGAGAACGGCGGGACGCGGCCAAAGTCCGGTACGGGCGGGACAGGTAGGCCGGACCGCGACGTGTCCGAGGAGGACGGAGAGGCCGCCAAGAGCGCCTGAGGCGACCGGCGGGCGACGCCCACGAGTGCCCCTCCGCGTACCCGCACCGGCCGGCGTCCGCCAGGTGCCGGCCGGTGACCGCTCACAGCGGTGCCCGAAACGCGGTGAGACACCCCGATCCGCCCCCGGGTTCGCAACCGTGGCTCCGTACAGGAAGAATCAGGGTGCTCACCGCTGAGGGGCTCGATAGTGAGACCCTGCACGGGGCTGTAAGTGACGGGCTCCATTTCGTGGGAGCCCGTACGGGGAGGTGGCACGCAGGTATGGAGCAGCTGACGCAGCACGACCCGAGACGGATCGGTCCGTTCGAGGTGCTGGGCCGGCTCGGTGCCGGTGGCATGGGACTGGTCTATCTCGCCAGGTCGGCGTCCGGCCGCCGGGTCGCGATCAAGACCGTGCGGACCGAGCTCGCGGAGGACCAGCTGTTCCGCGTCCGCTTCACGCGCGAGGTGGAGGCGGCCCGCGCGGTCAGCGGCTTCTACACCGCCGCAGTGGTCGACGCCGACCCGCGCGCCGCGGTGCCGTGGCTCGCCACCGCGTACGTCCCCGCCCCCTCCCTCGAGGAGATCATCAACGAATGCGGGCCGCTGCCCGCCCAGGCCGTCCGCTGGCTCGCGGCGGGCATCGCGGAGGCGCTGCAGTCCATCCACGGCGCGGGACTCGTGCACCGTGACCTCAAGCCGTCCAACGTGCTGGTGGTGGAGGACGGGCCGCGCGTCATCGACTTCGGTATCGCGTCAGGCGTCTCGAACACCCGGCTGACGATGACCAACGTCGCCGTCGGCACGCCCGCGTACATGTCGCCCGAGCAGGCCCGAGACTCCCGCAGCGTGACCGGCGCCAGCGATGTCTTCTCCCTCGGCTCCACCCTGGTCTTCGCAGCCACCGGGCACGCCCCCTTCCACGGCGCGAACCCCGTGGAGACCGTCTTCATGCTGCTGCGCGAAGGCCCGGACCTCGAAGGGCTCCCCGACGAGCTGCGGCCCCTGATCGACTCGTGCATGCAGATGGAGGCCGGGCTGCGGCCCACGCCCGAGGACCTTCAGGCGCAACTCGCGCCCCACCTCTTCTCCTCCGCCGGCGACGACAGCGGCACCGCCTCCGCGTGGCTGCCGACCTCGGCCACCGCCATGATCGAGACCCGTCGCGGAGGCGGCCGCCCGTCGGCCGCGTCCCAGCGGCCCGCGCCCCCGCGCCCCACCCCGCCGCCCGTCCCGCCGGCGCCTCCCCAGCCGCAGGCCGCGCCCCCGCAGTCCGTGGGCGGCCCGGTACGGCTGCCCGGCTCCAACGTTCCCATCGGGCCCGGCCCCCGGGTCGCCGACACCGGCCGCGCCGTGATCGCGGAGGCCGGACCGGCCACCGGC
>NZ_JBSGZJ010000624.1:0-3202 GCF_053610925.1 Streptomyces sp. NPDC054847
CTCCCGCGGGGCCGACGGCGTGCACTCGCCGGTCCTGGACGCTCCTCAGTCCGGGACCACGCTCTCGAACAGATGCAGATAGGCGTTGACCGGACGGACCTCGCCGACGAGCAGTCCGGCGTCGGACATCCGGCTGACCATGCTCTGCCGGGTGTGCTTGGCGCCGCCGACGTTGAGGAGCAGCAGCAGGTCCATCGACGTCGTGAACTTCATCGACGGGGTGTCGTCGACCAGGTTCTCGATGACGAGCACCCGGGCGCCTGGGCGGGCCGCCGCGACGATGTTGCGCAGTGTCCTGCGGGTGCTGTCGTCGTCCCACTCCAGGATGTTCTTGATGATGTACAGGTCGGCGGCGACCGGCATGGCCTGCCGGCAGTCGCCGGGGACGATGTCGGCCCGGTCGGCGAGCGAGCCGCCTTCGAGCAGCCGGGGGTCGGCCGCGGCGACGACACGGGGCAGGTCCAGCAGGGTGCCCCTGACGCCCGGGTGCCTCTCCAGCAGCTCCGCCAGCACATGGCCCTGGCCGCCGCCGATGTCCGCGATCGTCTTCGCCCCCCCGAGGTCGAGCAGTTCGGCGACGTCCCGCGCCGACTGCTTGCTCGAGGTGGTCATGGCCCGGTTGAAGACATGGGCCGATTCCGGCGCGTCCTCGTGCAGATGGTCGAAGAACTCCTTGCCGTAGATGTCGCTGAAGACGCCGCCGCCCTTCCTGACCGCCTCGTCGAGCAGCGGCCAGGCGTCCCAGGTCCACGGCTCCGTGCACCAGAGCGAGATGTACCGCAGGCTGTGCGGGTCGTCCTCGCGCAGCAGTCGTGACATCTCGGTGTGGACGAACCTGCCGTCGGCGTCCTCCTCGAAGATGCCGTAGCAGGCAAGGGCGCGCAGCATCCTGCGCAGGGCGCCGGGCTGTGCCTTTACTTCCGCCGCGAGCTCCTCCGCGGTCGCCGGCGCGTCCCCGAGCGCGTCGGCCACGCCGAGCCGGGCCGCCGCGCGCACGGCGGCGGCGCAGGCCGCGCCGAAGACGAGCTCTCTCAACCGCATGGCGGGCAGAGTGGTTTCGCTTGCAGTGGTCATGCCGCATCGGTCTTTCGTGAGTGGCCGGGGCCGGTCGGCACCGTCCGGACGGTCAGCACAGGCCCGCGGGCTCGGAGAGTCCGCACATGTTCCGGCTGAAGACGTTGCCGGTGCCCTTGGTGTCGCGGTTGGCCAGGTCGGCGGCTCCGTTGCCGAGGACGACGTTGTTCCGGACGACGTTGTCGGTGCCGGCGGCGCCCACGATGCTCTTGAAGAGGACGATCCCGCCGGACATCGGGGCGGAGCCCACGTTGCCGCGGATCAGGTTCCACTCCACCAGGGTGTCCTCGGTGCCGGTGAGGACGATGCCGGTGCCCTGGATCTCGGGCAGCCGCGCGGTCTTGTCGCAGTGCTTGTTGTTCTCGCGCACGCGGTTGAAACGGACCGTCAGGGCGCCGGCCCGCGGGGTCGTCTCGTCGCCGACGAGGAACGCGCCGGCGCAGTTGCCGGTGATCTCGTTGGCCTGGACGGTCAGGTTGCGCACGCGGCGGATCGTGGTGCCGATGCGGTTGTCGACCATCAGGTTGTTCGCGACGACCGTACCCTTGGTGTCGATGGCGCCGGACTCGGCGCTGACGGTGTTGGCCACGAAGATGCCGGCGTCGCCGTTGCCACGGACGACGTTGCCCCGCAGCACCGACCGGGTGGACCGCTCCTGGGCGATGCCCCAGGTCCCGTTGTTCTCCGAGGTGACCCGGCGCACCGTCAGCCGGTCGGTCCAGGCGGCCCAGAGGCCGTTCTTGGCGAATCCGCGGAGGGTGAGGGAGCGGACCTGTACGCCTTCGACGGGCTGCTTCGCGGTGCCGATGACGCAGATGCCGTTGCCCGCGGCGGCACAGGTGTCGACGGCGGCAGCGGTCTTCGACGGCTTGAGCACGGTCGCGCTGCCCGCGCCCCGCAGGGTCAGGCCGGACTTGGTGATCCGGACGCTCTCCGTGTAGGTGCCGGCCGCGATGTCGATGGTGTCGCCCGGCTGAGCGGCGTCCACCGCGGCCTGGATCGACTCGCCCGGCAGAACCTGGTGACTGACGGCGGCGCTGGCGGGAGCCGCCGCGCCGAGGCCGGACGCGACGAGCAGAGCCGCGCATCCGAGCATGGTCGTTTGTCGCTTTGTCATAAACCGAAGCTATGCGCATTTACGACGAAATCGACACAAACCACGCCTGGGCGGGCTTGTGTCGCCCACCCAGACGCGGCCGGAGAGTGATCAGGCCTCTTCGAAATAGGCGTCGAGGACCGCGTCGAGCTCCTCGGTCCACTCCTTCAGGCGCCCCCTGGCCGGGGCCTCGACGTCCGCGTTGAACCAGCGGTTGGCCGCCACATGGACGGTGACGGTGAACCGGCGCCCGAACCGTGCCGGCCGCACCTCGACCGCGCCGATCTCGTCCCAGCGGAAGTCCGCCTCCTGGTCGTCCAGGGTGAAGCGGATGCCGGACCGGTCGGCGGCGATCGAGCCGCGGCGGTCACGCACCTCGAAGGCGGGGCCGTCGGCTGAGGGGGCGTCGGCTTCGCCGGTGGCCTCGTCCGTGGGCTCGCCGTCGCCGTCTGTCGCGGTGGCCGTGGCGTCCGTCTCGGCGTCGTCGACGTCGTCCGGCGCGCTGTCCGGCCCGGTCCCGGCGTCGGGCCCCGTGGCCGTGCTCTCCTCCTCCCTCTCCTTTACGGCGGGCGCCGGCCCCGAGAGGACGGGGACGAATGCCGGATCCGTCCCCACGGCGATATCGAGCTTCGTCTTCGGATCTATCTGCTGCTCCACGGCGGGCAGTATGGACGACGAAGCTGTACGAGACCAATGTGGTCCGCCGATCGGCTTCCGCCGGCCTCGTTCGGTCTTGCCGGGGCCGACGCGCGTCAGAGCGGAGGGTCGTACGGGCCGGCTGGGCGCAGTCGGTGTCGGACACCTCGATCCGGACGACGCCCCGATCGGCGTGGCACACGAGGTGCGGGGTCGAAGTCCCGTCCGGGTGCGCGGCCGTTGAGCGGCGTTCACGGCGCGTTCGGTGGTCTGCTGACCCCGCTCGGCCCGTCACTTCCCCGGGAACCGGCCGCCCAGGTACGCCGGTTCGGCGTCAGTGAGCGGCGCCTCGACAGCGCGGCCGGCTCCGGCTCCGCCTCCGGCCCGGGCCGGAGG
>NZ_JBSGZJ010000625.1:0-3197 GCF_053610925.1 Streptomyces sp. NPDC054847
GGAGTGGCGATCGCAGCCGTCCTGCTGCTCGCCTGCGGCGGCCTCGTCGGCTACGGCGTTCTCGACACCGAGGAGAAGCCGAAGCCCCCGGCCGTACCGACCGCCGCGGTGACGTACGAGGTCACCGGCGAGGGCCCGGTCGAGATCTCGTACCTCGCCCGCAGCGAGGACGGCACGGCGACCGTCGTCCGGGATGCCGAGCTTCCGTGGAAGAAGACCGTCCAGGTGCCGCTGGGCAAGCCGCCGACCATCGCCATCGTCCTCGGTGAGAAGGGCGGCCAGGCGGCCTGCACGCTCGCGATCCGTGGCGAGCACGTCCAACGTGCCACGGCCATGGGCGAGTTCGGCCGTGCCACCTGCGCGGGCGAGCTGCCCGCAACCGACAACTGATCACCGCGCACACGATGCGCGTACGAGGTTTACGAGGGATGGGCATGAATCCGAGAGGGACTCGCGCGCGACGGGCGAGAAGAGCACCGAAGACCGTTTGGCTGGCAGCGGGGGCAGTGGTCCTGGCGGGCACGGGGGTCACGGCCGTCGCCGTCACCGGCGGCTCCGGGAACACCGCTGCCGCCGACAACTCCCGCCCCGTGAAGGCCCACACCCTGGCGCTGGACGGCAAGGACGCTAAGAAGCGCGAGCTGCCGCGCACGGAGACGCAGTTGTTCTCGCTCGTCGGAGTCTCCTGGGAGGACAGCGCCGACGACTTCGAGGGCACCGCACAGATACGCACCCGCAGCGCGGACGACGGCACCTGGACCGACTGGCGCGATCTCGACTTCGACATTCGGGCCCCTGAGTCGGAGGAAGGCGACGCCTCGGGCGTCCGCGGCGCCTCGGAGCCCTTGTGGGTGGGACCGTCGGACGCCGTCGAGGCCCGTGTGGTGGCCGGTGGCAAGGAGACCGCGGTGCCGAAGGCCCTGCGGCTCGACATGATCGACCCGGGCGGGACGGACAACGGCAAGGGACAGGGCAAGGGGAACGGGACGGGCAAGCCGTCCGCCGAGCCCAAGAAGACGGACACCGCGGCACCGAGCCCTTCGGTCACCGGCCCGGGTACCGCGCCGAGCACCGCCCCCGAGCCGACCGGAGCCTCGTCGGAACCGGCGGAGCCGCCGGCCACCGACCAGCCGGCCTCGCCCACGGCCCCGGCACCCTCCGCTGAGCCGACCGAGGAGCCGCAGGAGCCGACCGCCGAACCGAGCACCCCCGCCCCGAGCCAGGAACCGACGGCGGATCCGAGCCCCGCACCCAGCCAGGACCCCACAGGCCCCGCGCCCTCCGAGGAACCGCAGGAGCCGACGGCCGAACCGAGCACCCCTGCCCCGAGCGAGGAGCCGACCACCGGCCCCGGCACCGAACCGAGCGGTGAGCCGACCGGCGAGCCCACGACCCAGCCGACCGCCCAGCCGGACCCGGCCGAGTCGACCGGGACGACCGGACCGACCGCCCCTGCCGTACCGGCGATCGTCAGCCGGGCGGACTGGGGCGCGGACGAATCACTCGTCGCGGACCCGCCGTCCTATCTGAGCAAGGTCTCCGCGGTGTTCGTCCACCACACCGCCGGCACGAACAGCTACGACTGCGCCGAGTCGCCGGCCATCATCCGGGCGATCCTCACGTACCACGTGAAGACCAACGGCTGGAACGACATCGGCTACAACTTCTTCGTCGACAAGTGCGGAACGGTCTTCGAGGGCCGCGCGGGCGGCGTGGACAAGCCGGTGCGTGGAGCGCACACGTACGGCTTCAACGGCGACTCGTCCGGCGTCTCGCTCCTCGGCGACTACGAGAACGGCGGTACGCCGACTCCCGTGGCCAAGCAGGCCATCGCCGACATCGCCGCGTGGAAGCTCGGCCTGCACGGCGTCGACCCCGAGGCGCAGGTGACGCTCACCGCGGCCGGCGACACGGGTGTCTACAAAACCGGCGAGAAGGCGACGCTCAACACCGTCTCGGGCCACCGCGACGGCTTCGCCACGCTGTGCCCGGGCGCCACGCTCTACTCTGCGCTGCCGGAGATCCGCCGCACGGCGGGTGCGTCGGTGTACGCGCGCTGACAGATCGCCAGGGCCGGCCGCCTCCCGCCTCGTGGTGGGGGCGGCCGTTCCGCGCGCCCGGCCCCCCGGCCGGACGTGCGCGCCGCCGCGCCGCCTCAGCCGGTGACGCGCGCCCGGCGCGAGACCGCCGCGCGGAGGACGCGGCGCCCTTCCGTCGACACCTCGAGCGCGTGGCGCAGGCCGTTGCCGCCGGGCGGTTCCGCGACGATCTCCAATACTTGGGCCTGGCGCCGCAACTCGCCCTCCACCAGGGGTCCCACACCGTCCGGCTCACCCTCGCCCTTGCGGCAGCGCTCGATGCTCTCGGCCGGGCAGTCGCCCATGTCGAAACGCCGGTGCACCTCGAGGGCGGTGACGGAGCAGCCGTCGGCCCACTCGCGCAGGGACGTCACGGCCCAGTCGGAGGGGGCCGCGCCGAGCATCCCCCGTACGAGGGCGGCGTCTTCGTCTCCCGGCGGCGTGGCCTCCATGGCCTGCCGCGCCGCCGCCAGCGCGCCGGCCCACTCCTCCTCGCCGCCGGCGAGCCCGGCCCACAGCGGACGCAGCGTGTCGTCCTCCACCGCGAGCAGCGGCAGGCAGCGGTCGAGGCACGCGAGCCCGGTCGCGGCCAGGCCACGCTCATCCGCCTGTGCGATGAGTACCGTCAGGCTCTTGGAGGTCATGCGGGACGCCTTCCGTCGCGGACGAAGTACTAGCCCTTGTACTTGTCCCTACTGCGTCCGTTGGCGCGATTGCGTCACTCCGTGGCCAGAACGTTACCGTCGGCTCGATCCGTACGCACACATCTACGCCACCCCTCTGTTACTTTCCCTCCACAGGAACAGGGCCCGCCCGCACGGCTGTTGGCCCGGCCTCGCGGACCGCGGTGTGAGCCCGCACGCCCCCGGGCGGACTCACACCGCGACCGTCCGCCCACCGCATGCCCCAGCCCCCACCGGCGACCGCAGTACCGAAAGCGGACCCGGCGCCTGCACCGCCGGACGCAGTCCCGGTGCGGGCGGGGGCCTTCGAGACCCCGGCCTGCGGGACGACGTCCGAGGCGGCCGGGCCCGAGCCGGCCGGCGGTGACGACGTGTCCGCCGCCTCCGGCCAGGCAGCGCTCGAACGGCGGCCGCCCGCGGAACATATGTCCGCGGG
>NZ_JBSGZJ010000626.1:0-3167 GCF_053610925.1 Streptomyces sp. NPDC054847
GCGTGGCCCCGGGCCCCGGGGTGTCAGCCGTTGCGGGGACCCGGGAAGGCGTTCGGGCGGGCGTCGCTCGGCTGCGGCGGCATCGAGCGGGCCGCCGGCACCGCCCGGACGGCGGACAGGCCCGGCGGCGGCAGCGTGCCCGTCGCGGCGCCCTCCGCCTGTGCCGCGGCAGCCTGCCGCCGCGAGCCGTAACGGCGGTGCACCGCCTGCTTCGTGACGCCGAGCGCCGAGCCGACCGCGTCCCAGGAGAAGCCGAGGGAGCGGTCGAAGTCCACGGCCGCGGTCACGAGGGTTTCGACGCTGTCCCGCAGTTCCTGCGCGAGGCGGACGGTCGGGGCGGGGGCCCTGCCGTAGACGACGAAGCCCGTGGAAGGGCCGGAGCGGCGGGGGCGGTAGACGTTCCCCAGCTGGGCGGTGAGCGTGCGCAAGGCGTCCACCTGCCGGCGGACCCGCTCGATGTCCCGCACCAGCAGATGCAGGCTGGCCCGGGCTTGGGCGTCGTGGGTTGCGTGGTCGGCCATTGACAAGCCTCTCGAACCGGCGGTTAAAAGGGGTCGGGTCGCGTCCGGGGCGGCCCGCTTCGGTCAATCTCTCTTGACCAACGCGCCGGTGGGGGGTCTGGTCACGCTTCGGGGCGTATGTGCCTGTGCGTGGGGCGCACGGGCTCCCGTACGCCCCCTGCCGCCACGGCTCATAGACTGGTGTGCTGCTCGTCACCGCACGCCCAGTCTGAGAGGCAGTCAGCCACCGATGAAGCTCGTCTTCGCAGGTACTCCCGAGGTCGCCGTCCCCGCCCTGGACGCCCTGATCGCCTCCGACCGGCACGAGGTCGCCGCCGTCGTCACCCGGCCCGACGCGCCCGCGGGCCGCGGGCGGCGGCTGGTCGCCAGCCCGGTCGCGCAGCGCGCCGCCGAGGCCGGGATCGAGGTGCTCAAGCCGGCGAGGCCGCGCGACGAGGAGTTCCTCGCGCGGCTGCGGGAGATCGCCCCCGACTGCTGTCCTGTCGTGGCCTACGGCGCCCTGCTGCCCAAGGCCGCCCTCGACGTGCCCGTCCACGGCTGGGTGAACCTGCACTTCTCGCTGCTGCCCGCCTGGCGCGGCGCCGCCCCGGTGCAGCACGCGATCCTCGCCGGTGACGAGATGACCGGCGCGGCGACGTTCCGGATCGAGGAAGGGCTCGACACCGGCCCCGTCTACGGAGTGATCACCGAGCCGGTGCGTCCCACGGACACCAGCGGTGATCTGCTGACGCGGCTGGCCTTCGCCGGTGCGGGACTGCTCGCGGCGACGATGGACGGCATCGAGGACGGCACCCTGCGGCCGGTGCCGCAGCCCGCTGACGGCGTCACGCTGGCCCCGAAGATCACCGTCGAGGACGCTCACGTCGACTGGACCGCTCCCGCACTGCGCGTCGACCGGGTCGTGCGGGGCTGCACTCCCGCGCCGGGGGCGTGGACGGCCTTCCGGGGCGAGCGCCTCAAGCTCGTCCAGGTCGCTTTGCTGCCGGACCGCAAGGACCTCGCACCGGGCGAGCTCGAGGCGGGCAAGAACCATGTGCACGTGGGCACCGGGTCCCATGCCGTGGAGCTCCTGTGGGTCCAGCCGCAGGGCAAGAAGCCGATGCGTGCGGCGGACTGGGCGCGGGGTGTGCGGATCACTCCTGGCGAGAGGGTCGGCGCACCGGTCGTAGGCTGAGAGGGATCACGTTTCATCGAACGCGGAGCACCTTTTGAGTGAGCAGTCCCGTCACCGTCCCGCCAAGCCGTACCGCCGCCCCAAGAAGGACCCCGTGCGGATCCTCGCCTTCGAGGCGCTGCGGGCCGTCGACGAGAGGGACGCGTACGCCAACCTCGTCCTGCCGCCGCTACTGAAGAAGGCGCGCGAGAAGGACGGCTTCGACGGGCGGGACGCGGCGCTCGCGACGGAGCTCGTCTACGGGACGCTGCGCCGCCAGGGCACCTACGACGCGATCATCGCGGCCTGTATCGACCGGCCGCTGCGCGAGGTCGACCCGCCGGTGCTGGACGTCCTCGCCCTCGGCGCGCACCAGCTGCTGGGAACGCGCATCCCCACGCACGCGGCCGTCTCCGCGAGCGTGGAACTGGCGAGGGTGGTCCTCGGCGACGGGCGGGCGAAGTTCGTGAACGCAGTGCTCCGCAAGATCTCGCAGCACGACATGGACGCCTGGCTCGAGCGCGTCGCCCCGCCCTACGACGAGGACGCGGAGGACCATCTGGCGGTCGTCCACTCGCACCCCCGGTGGATCGTCTCCGCCCTGTGGGACTCGCTCGGCGGCGGCCGCGCCGGCATCGAGGACCTGCTGGAGGCCGACAACGAGCGGCCCGAGGTGACGCTCGTGGCGCGGCCGGGGCGTTCGACCACCGGCGAGCTGACGGACGTGCTGGGCGAGGACTCCGTCCTGCCCGGCCGCTGGTCCCCGTACGCCGTCCGGCTGGCCGAGGGCGGCGAGCCCGGCGCCATCGAAGCCGTGCGGGACGGCCGCGCGGGCGTCCAGGACGAAGGCAGCCAGCTGGTGGCGATCGCCCTCGCCGACGCGCCGCTGGAAGGCAGCGACGAGCGCTGGCTCGACGGGTGCGCGGGGCCCGGCGGCAAGGCGGCGCTCCTCGGTGCGCTCGCCGCCGCCCGTGGCGCGTCCCTGCTGGCCGCCGAGAAGCAGCCGCACCGCGCCCGGCTGGTGGAGCGGGCACTCGCCGGCAATCCGGGGCCGTACCAGGTGGTCGCGGCCGACGGCACGCGCCCGCCGTGGCGTGAGGGCGTGTTCGACCGGGTGCTCGTCGACGTCCCGTGCTCGGGGCTCGGCGCGCTGCGCCGCCGTCCCGAAGCCCGCTGGCGCCGCCGCCCGTCGGACCTCGAGGGCTTCGCCCCGCTCCAGCGGGAGCTGCTGCGTGAGGCACTGAAGGCAGTACGGGTCGGCGGAGTGGTGGGGTACGCGACCTGTTCGCCGCATCTCGCCGAGACACGTGTCGTCGTGGACGACGTCCTGCGCGGCCGCGGCGGACCGGCCGTCGAGGCGGAGTGGGTGGACGCCCGCCCGCTGATGCCAGGAGTCCCGGCCCTCGGCGACGGCCCCGACGTCCAGCTGTGGCCGCATCTGCACGGCACGGACGCGATGTACCTGGCGCTGCTGCGGCGCACCTCCTAGCTTC
>NZ_JBSGZJ010000627.1:0-3156 GCF_053610925.1 Streptomyces sp. NPDC054847
CGGGTCCGGCGAACGCCATCAGCGCGGTCGCCACGGCCACCCCCAGCACCGGACCGATGTTCATGGCGGTCTGCTGGAGCCCGCCCGCGACCCCGGCGTGCTCCGCGGGCGCGCCACGTACGACGACCGCCGTCGCGGCGACCATCGCGGCGCCGAAACCGGCGCCCACCAGGAAGAAACCGCCACCGACCGGCACCGCGCCCGCCGCCCGGTCGAGGCGGGAGAGGGTGAGGACGCCGACGACGAGGAGGGACATCGCCACCACGGTCGTCCGGCGCGGACCGTACCGGCGCAGCGCCACCGCGGACACCGGCGCGCCCAGGACCACCGCGACCGCCCCCGGCAGTGCCTGCAGAGCACTCCGGAAGGGATCGAGACCGAGGACGTCCTGAAGGAAGTAGACACCGGCGAACAGGGCCCCGGACAGCACCGCCGACGCGCACACCAGCACCCCGAGCGCCGGGGCGACGGCGGCCGACCCGAGCATCTCCGGCGGCACCAGCGGGTCCCGGCCGCGCCGTACGTGCCGTACGAACGCGCAGCCCGCGACGACCGCCGCGCCGCACCCCGCCACGGTCAGGGCCGCCCGGCCGGTGCCCGGCATGCCGACGAGCGTGTGCACCAGACAGACCAGCGTCACCGCGAGCAGGCAGGCCCCGACCGGGTCGAGCCCGGTCCTTGGCGCCGGGGCGGGCTCCGGGTCCCGCACGACGAGGACGAGCAGTCCGATCACCAGCGCCGGTGCGACATTGAGCAGAAAGACGGACCGCCACCCCAGCTCGGCGGCCAGCGCCCCGCCGACGACCGGCCCAGCGGCGGCCGCCGCTCCGATCGCGCTGGTGCGCAGCGCGATCGGCATGCCCAGCCGGTCGGGCGGAAAGGCGGCCCGCAGCATGCCGAGGGTGGCCGGCTGCAGCAGCGCGCCGAAGACACCCTGCGCGACGCGCAACGCGATGACCCAGCCGATGTCCGGCGCCAGGCCGATCCCGGCGGACGCGGCGCCGAAGCCCAGCATCCCGACGGCGAAGACGCGCCGGTGGCCGTACCGGTCCCCGATGCGCCCGGCGAGGACCAGCAGGCTCGCCACCGCGATCAGATAACCGGTGCCGGTCCACTGGACCTGTTCGAACGACGCGAGCAGATCCCGTTGCATGACGGGCTGCACGATGGTCAGCACGGTGCCGTCCAGGGCGACGACCGAGGCGCCGACGACACTGCCGGCGAGCATGATCCGCCGATGGGCCGCGCTCCGGCCCGCGGTCGGGGCGGCGCTCCGGCCCGCGGTCGGGGGGTGCGTGCTCGGGTGCGTTCCCTTGCCTGCGCTTCGTCCCGCGTGGCCCGGGCTCGGGGCCGTACTCAACGGGGGGCCGGCCCGAGGTGGGCGTCCAGCACGGTACGCAGCAGCGGTTCGACGTCGTCGGTGCCCGTCGCGAGCTGGAGGCTGCCCCAGCCCCAGAGCTGGGCGATGCCGTGCAGGTTCGCCCACAGCGCGGTCGCGACGACCTGCGGCGGGGCGTCACCTGGCCGCGGCCGCACCCGCGCCACCGCGTCCACGAACGTGCCGAAGAGCGGCAGGCTGGTCTCCCGCAGACCGAGATGACCGCTCTTGAGCAGGTCGTGGCGGAACATCAGCTCGAACATGCCGCCGTCGGTCCGCGCGAAGTCCAGATACAGACGGCACAGTGCGGCGACCCGGGCGCGGGGGTCCTGATCACCGCCGTCGACGACCTCGGCGGCCCGGCGCGCCAGATCGGTGAAGCCCTCCCGTGCGATCGCGGACAGCAGGGACAGGTGGGTGGGGAAGTAGCGGCGCGGGGCGCCGTGCGAGACGCCAGCGCTGCGGGCGATCTCCCGGAGGGAGAGCGCTTCCACTCCCCGGGTGGTCACCAGCTCGACCCCAGCGGCCACCAGCCTCGCCCGGAGGCTCTCGTCGTGTTGCGTCGCAGCAGTCATAGACACTGTCTACCGCAGTCAGTAGACACTGTCTACTTCAGCCATTCGGACGCTACCGCCTGCGCGGGCGGCGGGTGCCGTCGAGCGTTGGGGCCATGGCACAGACGGCACAGACAGACGGCGAGCCGCGCAAGGGGTTCCTCGACGAGGTCAAGGAAGCGGTGACCGTGCGGGCCGCGATCCTGGTCATCGGAGTGCTGGCGCTCCAACTCGGGTTCATCACGTCGTACATCGGCGCCTTCCACCAGCCGAAGCCGCACATGATCCCGCTGGCGATCACCTCGCCCGACACGCAGATCGCCGACGAGGCCCTGTACCGGCTCGCCCGGCTGCCGGGCGACCCGCTGGAACCGCGTACCGTCGGCGACGAGGCGGCCGCCCGGCAGCAGATCCTGGAACGCGAGGTGGAGGGGGCGCTCGTCATCGACCCACGCGGCACCACCGACCGCCTGCTGGTCGCGGGCGGCGCGGGGGGAGCGCTCTCCGAGGCGCTCGCCGCGGTCGTCGGAAAGGCGGAACAGTCGCAGCAGCGCAGGATCGAGGTCGTGGACATCGTCCCGGGCGCCAAGGGCGACGCGCGCGGCCTCTCCTCGTTCTACCTGGTCGTCGGCTGGTGCGTGGGCGGCTACCTGTGCGCGGCGATCCTCGCCATCAGCGCGGGGGCCAGGCCCGCCTACGGGGCGCGCGCCGTCATCCGGCTCGGCGCGCTGCTGCTCTACTCGATCACCGCGGGACTGCTCGGCACGCTGATCGCCGGCCCGGTCCTGGACGCACTCCCCGGCAGCGTCTGGGCACTGTGGGGTCTCGGCACACTGCTCGTCTTCGCGGTCGGAGCACTCACGCTGGCGCTTCAGGGACTGGCGGGGATCGTCGGCATCGGCCTGGCGATCCTGCTCGTGGTCGTCCTCGGCAACCCGAGCGCGGGCGGGGCCTACCCGTACCCGCTCCTCCCGCCGTTCTGGCGCACGATCGGCCCGGCGCTGCCACCGGGAGCGGGCACGTATGCGGCGCGCTCCATCGCGTACTTCAGGGGGAACGGGGCGGGCGGACCGATGCTGGTGCTTGCCGCGTGGGCGGTGGCGGGCTCGGCGGTCACGCTGGCATGCGCGGTGGCGCGGAAGCGCCGCGCGGAGGAGTCGACGCGGGTGTATGAACGGGGCGGGCCTGACAAAGTCAGCCCGTCCGGCGTTTGAGGACACCGCG
>NZ_JBSGZJ010000628.1:0-3149 GCF_053610925.1 Streptomyces sp. NPDC054847
GCGCTGCCGTACCTGCTGCTGCTCCCGGCGCTGCTGCTGGAGATCCTGATCCACCTGCTGCCGATCGTCATCGGCGTCGCGATGAGCTTCAAGGAGCTCACCCAGTTCTACCTGCGCGACTGGGGAGCCGCCCCGTGGCGGGGCCTGGAGAACTTCCGATTCGCGGTCGACTTCGACACACCGGCCGGCGAGTCACTGCTCAGGTCGTTCACGACCACGTGCCTGTTCACCGTCCTGTCCGTCGGCCTGTGCTGGCTGCTCGGCACCGCTGCGGCGGTCTTCATGCAGGAGACGTTCAAGGGCCGCGGCTTCCTGCGGGCCCTGTTCCTGGTGCCGTACGCGCTGCCCGTCTACGCCGCCGTCATCACCTGGTCGTTCATGTTCCAGCGCGACAACGGGCTGATCAACCATGTGCTCCACGACCAGCTGGGGCTCACCGACAGCCCTTCCTTCTGGCTGATCGGGGACAACAGCTTCTGGGCACTGCTCATCGTCTCCGTGTGGAAGGGCTGGCCGTTCGCCTTCCTCATCGTCATGGCCGGTCTGCAGAACATCCCCAGGGAGCTGTACGAGGCGGGAGCGCTCGACGGCGCCGGCGTGTGGCAGCAGATCCGCAAGATCACGCTGCCGTCGCTGCGGAGCGTCAACCAGGTGCTGGTGCTGGTGCTCTTCCTGTGGACGTTCAACGACTTCAACACGCCGTTCGTGCTGTTCGGCAAGTCGGCACCGGAAGCCGCCGATCTCATCTCCATCCACATCTACCAGTCGTCGTTCGCCACCTGGAACTTCGGCGCCGGCGCGGCCATGTCCGTGCTGCTGCTGCTCTTCCTGCTGCTGGTGACGGGCGTCTACCTCTTCTTCACCTCCCGCGGGAGGAAGGCCACCGATGCATAGCTCTCTCGAAACCGGCACCGCCGTGACCCGGTCCCCGATGGCCGCGCCGCGGTCCTTCGTGTGGTCGCGGCGGATCTTCCTGACCCTGCTGTCGGGCTTCGTGCTGCTGCCCGTGTACGTCATGGTCTCCAGCTCGCTCAAACCGCTGGAGGACGTGTCGAGCGAGTTCCGCTGGATGCCGAGCGGGCTGACGATCCGTCCGTACTTCGACATCTGGGAGACCGTCCCGCTGGCGAAGTACTTCGTCAACTCCCTGATCGTGGCGGGTGCGGCCACCGTCTGCTCGGTGATCATCGCGATCTTCGCCGCCTATGCCGTCAGCCGGTACCGCTTCCGGGGCAAGCGGCTGTTCACCGTGTCCGTGCTGTCGACGCAGATGTTTCCCGGCATCCTGTTCCTGCTGCCGTTGTTCCTGATCTTCGTCAACATCGGGAACACGACCGGTGTCGCCCTGTTCGGTTCACGCGGCGGGTTGATCCTCACCTATCTCACGTTCTCGCTGCCGTTCTCCATCTGGATGCTGATCGGCTACTTCGACTCGGTGCCCAGGGAACTGGACGAAGCCGCGCTGGTCGACGGCTGCGGGCCGCTGAAGGCCCTCTTGCGGGTCGTCGTGCCGGCGGCGATCCCGGGCATCGTCGCCGTCGCCGTCTACGCCTTCATGACGGCGTGGGGAGAGGTCCTCTTCGCGTCCGTCATGACCAACGACACCACGCGCACGCTCGCCGTCGGCCTCCAGGGCTACTCGACGCAGAACGACGTGTACTGGAACCAGATCATGGCCGCGTCCCTCGTGGTCTCCGTCCCCGTGGTGGCGGGCTTCCTCCTCCTCCAGCGCTATCTGGTCACCGGACTCACCGCCGGCGCTGTGAAGTGACCGGCGCTCCGCCGCGCCATCCCCTGATCCCTTGTCAGAAAGGACGTCCGTGACCGAGTTCACCGACCTCGCCGCCCTCCCGCAGGACTTCGCCTGGGGCACCGCCACCTCCGCCTACCAGATCGAGGGCGCGGTCGCCGAGGACGGCAGGTCGCCGTCCATCTGGGACACGTTCTCGCACACCCCCGGCAGGATCGCGGGCGACGACCACGGCGATGTCGCCTGCGACCACTACCACCGCTGGCGCGAGGACATCGCGCTGATGAAGCAGCTGGGGACCAACGCCTACCGCCTCTCCGTCGCCTGGCCCCGCGTCGTGCCGGGAGGTGACGGCGAGGTCAACGCCAAGGGCCTCGACTTCTACGACCAGCTCGTGGACGGACTGCTCGAGGCGGGCATCACCCCGTCCGTCACGGTCTACCACTGGGACCTCCCCCAGGCCCTTCAGGACCGGGGCGGCTGGCCGGAAAGGGACACCGCGCACCACCTCGCCGCGTACGCCTCCGCCGTCGCCGAACGGCTCGGCGACCGCGTCAAGCACTGGGCCACGCTCAACGAGCCGCTGTGTTCCGCGTGGATCGGGCACCTGGAGGGCCGGATGGCCCCCGGAGCGACCGATCTGACCGCCGCCGTCCGCGCCTCCTACCACCTGCTGCTCGGTCACGGCCTGGCCGCCGGGGCGATCCGGGCCGCGGCGCCCGGCGCACAGGTCGGGATCGTCAACAACCTGTCCACGGTGGCTCCCGCGAGCGACCGCGACGAGGACGTCGCGGCGGCCCGGCGGATGGACGGCCACACCAACCGGTGGTGGCTCGACCCCGTCCACGGCCGCGGTTTCCCCGCCGACATGCTCGAGGTGTACGGCGTCGAACTGCCCGAGCTGCCGGGCGATATGGAGACCATCGCCGCGCCGCTGGACTGGCTGGGGCTGAACTACTACTTCCCCGCGGTCGTCACCGACGATCCCACCGGTCCCGCGCCCTTCGCCCGGCAGGTCGAGCGTCCCGGCGTGCCGCGCACCGGCATGGACTGGGAGATCGACGCGAACGGCATCGAGGCGCTGCTGCTGCGGCTCACCGACGAGTACGGCGCGCGCAGGCTCTACGTCACGGAGAACGGCTCCGCCTACCCGGACGTCGTCCGTACCGACGGCAGCATCGACGACCGGGAGCGTGCCCGGTACCTGGAGGAGCACCTGGCCGCCTGTGCCCGCGCCGTCCGCAAGGGCGCCCCGCTGGCCGGCTACTTCGCCTGGTCCCTGCTGGACAACTTCGAGTGGGCGTACGGCTACGACAAGCGCTTCGGCCTCGTCCATGTCGACTACGCCACGCAGCGCCGCACGATCAAGGGCAGCGGCCACCGCTACACGGACATCATC
>NZ_JBSGZJ010000629.1:0-3142 GCF_053610925.1 Streptomyces sp. NPDC054847
GTCGAAGGGGGCGGCGGGCCGCCGGGCAGCGAGGTAATCAGGTGATGGAGACGCCGCTGTCGATGCTGATCACCTGACCCGTCATGCAGTCCTGGTCGAGGAACAGGGACGCGCTGCGGGCCACCTCCTCCACGGTCACGAAGCGCGGGATGGGGGCCTTGCCCTCCATGCCCTCGACGACGCGGTCGGGGAGGTCCTTGGTCATGCCGGTGATCATGAAGCCCGGGGAGAGGGCGTTGACGGTCACCCCGCGCCGGCCGCACTCGGCGGCCAGCGTGCGGGTGAAGCCGATCAGGCCCGCCTTGGAGGCGGAGTAAGCCGTCTGTCCGGCGGTCGCGATCAGGCCCGAGGGCGAGACCACGTTGATGACCCGGCCCCACCTCTGGCGCAGCATGTGCGGGACGGCGACACGTGCGGTGTGGAACGAGCCGATCAGGTTGGTCCGGATGACCTGGGCCCAGTCGTCCGGGTTCTGCATCGCCATCAGCGCGTCCTTGCGGATCGCGCCGTTGTTGACGAGGACGTCGACGGGGCCGAGGCGCTCGCCGATCTCCCGGTACAGCGCGGTGACGGCGTCGTAGTCGCCGACGTCGCCGCTGACGAGGACCGAGTCGTTGGTGAGTTTGTCCTGCACGGCCCGGGCCGCGTCCTTCGAGCTGTTGTAGTGGACGGCGACCCTGCAGCCCAGTGCGTCCAGCTCGAGGGCCAGGGCCTGGCCGAGGCCTCCCGAGGCGCCGGTGACCAGCGCCACCGGCTGCTCGGGGCGGTTTCCGGTCTGTGGGCCCGTACTCATCGCATACCTCCGTGGATACTCCGCCCTTCACGGCGGAAGCGACTCCTGCCGGCAGGGCAGGGGAAAGTGATCCGCCGTCAGGCCGGCCGTCGCGCGGGACCACCCGCCGGCCGGCCGCGTGGCGTCAGGCGTTCTCCAGTGCCGGCCGCCCGGCGTTGACGGTGGTGGCGAGCTGGTACTCGCCCAGGTCGAAACGGCGCGTCGCGCGGCGGAACCGCCACGTGTAGGTGGGCCAGATCGACGGGTTGCGGCCGTGCTCGTCCAGGTACCAGCTCTTGCAGTTCCCGGCGTTCCACACGGTGCCCTCGAGCCGGCCCTGCAGCCGCTCGTTCCACTGCTGCTGGGCCTCGGCGCGGACCTCGACACTGGCCAGGCCGCGCTTGTCCATCTGTCCCAGCGCGTCGATGACGTAGCCGATCTGCGCCTCGATCATCACGACCTGCGAGGAGTGCCCCAGCGTGGTGTTGGGGCCCAGCAGCAGGAACAGGTTCGGGAACCCGGCGACCGTGGTGCCGCGGTGGGCTGCCATGCCGCCCTCGCGCCACACGTCCCGCAGCAGCCTGCCGTCGCGGCCCGTGATCCGGCCGGCGACGGGCCGGTCGGTGGCCTTGAAGCCGGTGCCCAGGATGATCGTGTCGACCTCCCGCTCGGTGCCGTCCGAGGAGACGATCGACTTGGCCCGCACATGGTCGATGCCGTCGGTGACCAGGTCCACGTTGGGCTGCTGGATCGCCGGGTACCACGTGTTGGAGAACAGCAGGCGCTTGCACGCCATCACGTAGTCGGGCGTCAGCTTCGCCCGCAGCTCCTCGTCCGCGACGGACTTCGCCAGATGGTCGCTGGCCATCTTCTGCATCTTGCCCGCGACCTTGGGCCGCTTCATCACGAACGCCAGGACCTCACGGCCCCACATGTTGAAGTTGCGGCGGAAGCGCTGGTAGCCGGGCACGTTGTGCAGCAGCTTCGACTGCAGCGCGCTGGTCGGCTTGTCGTTCTTCGGCCCGATCCAGGCGGGGGTGCGCTGGTACAGGTCCAGCCGTCCCACCTCCGGCTGGATCTTCGGCACGAACTGGATCGCGGAGGCGCCGGTGCCGATGACGGCGACGTTGCGGCCCGCGAGGTCGTGCCCGTGGTTCCAGCGCGAGGAGTGGAACACCGTCCCCTCGAAGTCCTCCAGGCCGGCGATGGCGGGCACGGCCGGCTCGGAGAGGTAGCCGGTGCCCGACACCAGCACCTGGGCGGTGTAGTCACCCTGGGAGGTGCTCACGTGCCAGCGGCGGGCGGTCTCGTCCCAGCGGGCGGCGAGCAGTTCGTGACCGAAGCGGATGTAGGGGCGGACCCCGAACCGGTCGGCGACGTCCCGCAGGTACTCGTACAGCTCCGCCTGCTTGCCGAACGTGGACTTCCAGCCCGGGTTCTGCGCGAAGGAGAACGAGTACAGGTGCGACATCACGTCGCACGCCGCGCCCGGGTAGGAGTTGTCCCGCCAGGTGCCGCCGACCTCGTAGGCACGCTCGAAGACGAGGAAGTCGTCGATGCCCTTCTGCAGCAGGCGCACCGCCATGCCCAGGCCGGAGAAGCCGCTGCCGATGACCGCGACGCGCAGATGCCGGGTGGGGCCGCCGCCGGTCGCCCGCCCGCCGGGCGAGGGACTCCCGTCGCTGCGCGCGGGTTCCAGAATGCTCGTCACGTGGGCCTCCTCTAGCGGCGCGCGATGGTGACGCGGAAGTTGTTGAAGAACTTGTCCTCGAGCGTGTACGCGAAGATGTCGAGGTAGCGCTCGAAGCGGGCCACGACCTCCTCGCCCTCCAGGGCGACGGCCTCGTCCCGGCGGGCGGCCAGCAGCTTCAGCCAGGCGCGGCAGGCGACGGCGAACGACTCGCGCTCGTTGACGATCTCGACCACGTCGAACAGGCCTTCCGCGGCCTGGGTGAGCTCGTGCAGGTGCGGGATGTGGCAGTTCTCGAACTCGGAGCGCTGGAGGAACTTCAGGTCGTCCAGCAGCTGCCGGTTCATCGGCAGTGCCTCCGCGGTCATGGTGTGCAGGACGAACCGGCCGCCCGGCTTGAGGGCCGCGCCGACCTTGTTGAAGAACACCCGGTACTTCTTGGTCCGCTCGCGCGGCGGGAGCGTGGAGGACACGAAGTGCTCCAGCGCGTTGATGCAGAACGCCGCGTCGTAGGGGTCGTCGGTCGTGTGGTCCTCCCACGACTCGACCCGGGTGGTGATGCGGGGGTTGTCCAGGCCGGCGATGAACGCCTCCTGGGTGCGGCTGAGCGTCAGGCCGACGGCCTGCTCGACGCCGTGGACGGTGGTGAGCCGGTTGAGCATGGTGCCCCAGCCGCAGCC
>NZ_JBSGZJ010000630.1:0-3132 GCF_053610925.1 Streptomyces sp. NPDC054847
GACCTGAACCCGGGGCGCCGGCCCGCGGCCGGTACGATCGCACACACTGCCGATTCACGGATCACAGCCGGTGAGAGGCCCCCTCTTCCTCTCCCCCCAACACCGGCCGAACCAGGGGAGAGATCTGTCTTGGGCCAGCGTGCCGCCGCCCGCAACGGGCGCAGCCGCAGACGGAGCCGCCGGAACACGGGCCGACGCCGTCCGACCGGACCGATACTTCTGCTGGGCGTCTGCCTCGCCTTCATGTCGGTGGGCGCGGGTGCCGCCCTCGCGCACTGGAGAGGCGGGCCGCCCCCCGCAGAGGCGGCCCACGGGCCCGACGTCGCGCCGCTGATGTCGAAGGACCCCGCACCGGCACCGTCGACCTCGCCCTCGCCGGTGCGCAGCCCCAGCAGCTCGCCGAAGCCGAAGCCGAAGCCGTCGCCTTCCCCCTCGGCCAAGAGCGAGCCGCCGAGCGTGCCGGCGTCGGGGCCGGGCACGTTCACCGTCGCGCAGTCGTCCGGGACGGCGACCGGCACCGGCACACTGCGCCGCTACAAGGTGGAGGTCGAGGACGGCGTCGACGTGTCCGCCCAGCAGGCGGCCGCCGAGATCCAGCAGATCCTGGCCCATCCGCGCGGCTGGGCCGCGAACGGCCGCGGCCGCTTCCAGCTGGTGTCGTCGAACGCCGACTTCGTGATCAGGATCGCCACCCCGGCCACCGCGGACAAGCTCTGCCTCGCCGTGGGCCTGAACACCCGCGGTGAGCTGAACTGCGAGACCACCGAAGGCGTCGTGGTGAACCTGCGGCGCTGGATGCTGGGCTCCCCGACCTTCGCCGGCACGCCCGCCGAGTACCGGCATCTGATCATCAACCACGAGGTCGGGCACGAGATCGGCATCCGGCAGCACATGGGCTGCCCCGGCCCCGGCGAACCCGCCCCCGTGATGATGCAGCAGATCAAGGGCCTGAACGGCTGCGTCTCCAATGCGTGGCCCTACGACGACGACGGGACATATCTCTCCGGACCGCCGGTGTGATCCTCCGCTTATGATGCGAGTGGGGACCGGGGCCCACACCGGACAGGAAGGGGCGGACCGCTACCCGGATGTCGAGGAGACAGCAATGTCACATGACTCCGCCCCGAATCTGGACTTCGCGGGCACCACGCCGTACGAGGACTACGTCCAGGCGGACGTCCTCACCCACCTCCAGCATCCGCGGTCGGACGACCCGGGCGAGATGGTCTTCCTGGTCACCACGCAGGTCATGGAGCTGTGGTTCACCGTCGTCGTCCACGAGTGGGAGACCGCCGCACGCGCCCTGCGCGAGGACCGGATCCCCGTGGCGATGGACGCGCTGAAGCGGTCGGTACGGGAGCTGGAGGCGCTCAACGCCTCCTGGAAGCCCATCGCCAACCTGACGCCCGCGCAGTTCAACGCCTACCGCGACGCCCTCGGTGAGGGCTCCGGCTTCCAGTCGGCGATGTACCGGCGGATGGAGTTCCTGCTCGGGGACAAGTCCGCCTCCATGCTGGTGCCGCACCGGGGCGCCCCGCGCGTCCACGCGGAACTGGAGAAGGCCCTGCACGAGCCGAGCCTCTACGACGAGGTGCTGCGGCTCCTCGCCCGCCGCGGGTACGCGGTACCCGCCGAGGTGCTGGAGCGCGACCTGGCACAGAAGTACGAGCCGTCGGAGGCGGTCGAGCGGGTCTGGGCCGAGGTCTACGGCGGCGACGACCAGGACACCGAACTGGTGCGCCTCGGCGAGGCGTTGACGGATGTCGGCGAGCTGGTGTGGCGATGGCGCAACGACCACCTGGTGGCGACCCGGCGGGCCATGGGCTCGAAGGTCGGCACGGGCGGCTCCGCCGGTGTCTCGTGGCTCGAGAAGCGTGCCCGCAAGAACGTCTTCCCCGAGCTGTGGACGGCGCGCAGCCATGTCTGAGTCCCTGGCCCAGCGGGCCGCGGCGCTCGACGCCGCAGACGAACTGGCCGGTGCCCGGAAGCTGTTCGCCCTCGACGAGGCGGTCTACCTCGACGGCAACTCGCTCGGCGCGCTGCCCGCGCACGTCCCCGACCGCGTCGCCGACGTGGTGAACCGGCAGTGGGGCAAGCTGCGCATCCGTTCCTGGACGGAAGGCGACTGGTGGAGCGCGCCCGAGCGGATCGGTGACCGGATCGCGCTGCTGGTCGGCGCGGCGCCCGGGCAGATCGTGGTCGGCGACTCCACGAGCGTCAACGTCTTCAAGGCCGTCGTCGGCGCCGTACGGCTGAACGACGACCCGGCACGGACGGACATCCTCGTCGACGCGACGACGTTCCCGACGGACGGGTACATAGCGTCGTCGGCGGCCAGGATGACCGGCCGCCGCATCGTGCCGGTCGACCCGGCCGATCTGCCGTCGGCACTCGGCCCCACCACGGCGGCGGCACTCGTCAACCACGTCGACTACCGCTCCGGCCGGCTGCACGACCTGCCCGGTCTGACGGCGGCCGTCCACGACGCGGGGGCCCTCGCGGTCTGGGACCTGTGCCACAGCGCCGGCGCCCTGCCGGTGGGGCTCGACGCGCACGGCGTCGACCTGGCCGTCGGCTGCACCTACAAGTACCTGAACGGCGGCCCCGGTTCGCCCGCGTACCTGTACGTCGCCGAGCGCCACCAGGCGTCCTTCGACTCGCCGCTGCCCGGCTGGACGTCGCACGCCGACCCGTTCGCGATGACGCCCGGCTACGAGGCGGCCGACGGGTCGACCCGCGGCCGGGTGGGCACACCGGACATCCTGTCCATGCTGGCCCTCGAAGCGGCGCTCGAGGTGTGGGACGGAATCGCGATCGAGACGGTCAGGGCGAAGAGCCTGGCGCTGACGGACTTCTTCCTGGAGTGCGTCGACGCCTACGTCCCGGCCGGACGGGTCACGTCCCTGACCCCCGCGGAGCACGCCGCGCGCGGGAGCCAGGTGGCGCTGCGGTGCGAGGACGCGCCGCGGGTCATGGAGACCCTGACGGCCAGGGGCGTCGTCGGCGACCTGCGCCGCCCGGACGTCCTGCGCTTCGGCTTCACACCGCTGTACGTGGGCTTCGCCGACACGGAGCGCGCGGCGCGCGTCCTGGCGGAGGTCCTCGCCGGCTGAGCCCGGTCCGCCCCGGGGG
>NZ_JBSGZJ010000631.1:0-3124 GCF_053610925.1 Streptomyces sp. NPDC054847
CGCCGCCCCGGGACCACCGGGGACCGGTGCACCTGCAGGCCAGGGGCCGCCGGCGGCTGACGCGCCATCCGCCGCCCCGGGACCACCGGGGGCCGCTGCACCTGCAGGCCGGGGGCCGCCGGAGAGCGAATCGGAGTCGGTCGGCCCGGGGACCCGCGGGAACGGCATCCGTGCCAGCAGGTCCACCGTGCCCAGCGGCAGCGTCGTGCGCGCGCCCCGGCCCCGCGGCGGCGGGGGCGGGACGTGGTCGTCCGGTGGCGGCTCGGGCGTCCACGTCCAGTCCGGCGGCGCCGGCTCGTCGTCGCCGGCACCGTACGCGTACCAGAGCGGTTCACGGGCGATGCTGTTGTCACCCTCGGGCCCCGGCAGGTCGACCGGGCAGCCGCGGCCGGTCGCGGCCCCGCTCCGGGGTGCGGTCGGCGCGGTCACGGGAACGGGTGCGGGTCGTAGGGGACGGCCCGGTGTTCCTGGCCGGTGCCGCGCAGCGCGGCCTCCAGCCTCGGCAGCCCCGCGAGGCGCTGCTGGGCGTGGCCGAAGCACATGGGCAGGATGCCCGGCACGACCGCGCGGGCGACCGAGATCCCGGCGTCGGCGTGCTCGCGGCTGGTCTGGTCGACGAGGACGACCTGGTCGAGGCCGGCGTCCGCGAACAGGCTCCGTACGAAGTCGAGCGCGCCACGGACGTCGTCGCCGGACTCCCGTGCCAGGCGCCCCGGCCAGCCGGGGAACGCCTCCTCCAGGGTGACCCGGGGGCCGCCGAGGGCGACGGTGGCCCGCTCGCGTGTCTCGGGCAGCGAGGAGAAGCGCACATGGTCCTCCAGCTCCTGCACCAGCCAGGGGTCCTCGACCATCGGCTCCACCTGCTCGCGCGTCCAGTCGACGGGGTTGGTGACGAGTTGTGCGACCTCCCGCAGGGCGCCGCGGATCGCGGACTGCGGATCGGCGCCGGAGCCGGCGGAGGAGAAGGTCGCCGGGAACGGGTTCTCGCGGTTCACGGCGAGGACCCACACAACCGGCAGGGCGATGTCCCGGGTCGCGACCAGGAGATGCACGTCGAACCCCCTGGCCCGGACCAGCTCGATCATGGCCCGGCTGGTCGGGTCGGTGATCGACGATTCGGGGATGTACGGCAGCGGCCGCGCCCGGTACCAGCAGGTGAGGAAGGCGTCGCGCTCGGCAAGCTCGAACAGCGAGTGGAGCGCGGCCTCCTCGAGGTTGGCGCCCACGGCGCAGCCGCTGGAGGACTCGTAGAAGTAGTGCTTGCGCTCGTGCGGGCCGACCGCGCGGGCGGCGCGGCGGTCCCTGCGGAAGGCGTACTCGTACTGGTAGAAGGCGTGGTCGGCGGGGACGAGCAGGGCCCGCCCGCCGGCGAGGTCGTGGCCCCACACCCAGTCCATCTCGGTGTGCTCGTCCGACGGCGTCACCCGTGAGGTGGGGTGGTCGAGCTGCTCCTGCGTGTATCTGCCGAGCGTGCCCGGGTCCACGGCGTATTCGGCGACGTCCTTGTACGCACGGCCCGTGAGGACCGGGATGTCGTACGGGAATCCGCCGAGGCGCTCGTACGCCTCCAGTACGGCGACCGGCTCGGTCTCCGCGAACGTCTGCGCGCGGCCGTGGCCCATGGCGGGGGCGTCGGCCACGACGGCCATGCTCATCGCGAACGGGGCGTGGGACTCGCGCAGGATCGCCCTGACCGGTCCGAAGCGGGCGTCGACGAGGCGGTCGCGCAGCAGACCGCGTTCGACGAGGCGGCTGTCCGCGGACCGGGTCGGATCCCCCTCTGAGGCGGGCCGGCCGGTGAGGGCCAGTGGCAACGGCCTGGCCGCGCCGTCGAGTTGCTGCTCCTCCGGCCCGCACAGCGGGCAGTGGAAGCTGCGCGCGACGCGGTGCCGTCTCAGCCCCTTCGCGGATACGGCGTAGGCCTGTCCGGGCCCGAGCGGCCGCTGCGCCAGATACTCCAGGGTCGCCCGGAGCAGTTCGGGGAGCAGCGGCGCGCTCGGGGACGGGGCCGCGGTGGCCTGGGTGAGGTCGCCGACGAGTGGGTGTTCGCGGATCGTGCGGTCGCGTACCTCGGCGCAGCCGGCGCAGCCCGCGGCGGTGCCGGGCCGCCACAGGGGGCCGATCAACACCTCGTCGTCGTGGAGCCGCACCGAGAGGTGGCTGCGGCCGGAGGCGGCGGCAGCGGCGAGCTGCCGGCGCTCCCAGTCGAGGTCCCAGCCCCGGTTCACGGCCACCGTGCCGTCGCTCGCCTCGGCCAGCAGCGCGATGACGGTGCGCCAGGTGCCGTCGTTGTACGGGGAGGTGGGGCGCGCGGTGAGCCCGGGTCCGGTCGCGACGCCCGGTGTCCGGGTGTCGGGGGCCGTGTCAGTTGCCATCGTGGGTCTCCCGGGGGCGTGATGCCTCGGCCGCTACGGGCCCGTACCAGAGGGGGATCTCGCCGAGTACCGCGTCGCCGCGGGCCGGGCGTCCGGCGTAGTCGCGGCCGGTCTCCGCGCCCTGCTCGGTGAGCTGCTTGCGCAGCGTGCCGAGGACCGTGCTGTCGGCGAACAGCAGTGCGTCGGTGGAGATTTCGTCGACGGGGCTGATGCCGTCGGAGCCGGCGTCCACGGTCGCAGCGGCTCCGGCGGTCGTGAGGGTGCGGGCCAGTGCTGTGCACAGGGCGTTGCGTACGGCCTCTTCCTTGGTGGCTCCCCACGCCTGTCCGAGCACCTCTGCGCCGCGGGTCACCCGGGCGAGGCGCCAGTCGAGGCCGGGGACGTGCAGCAGGCCGACGGCCGGTCCGGTGGCGAGGAGCGGGCGCAGATGCTCCCGGATGCGGTGGGCCTCGGCGTCGACGGCGTCGTCCGTCACCTCCCCGAGCGGCAGGGCATCCGGCGTGAGCAGGCGCAGAGCGCCGTCCAGGAGCCAGTGTTCCTCCGTGAGCCCGGCGGCCGGAGTGCCGTCGTCCTTGGGGCTCCTGGCCCGTAGCGCGGCCAGGGCGGCCGCCACCGTGGCGGTCTCCTGGTGCGCCGCCCAGGCGACGACGGTGCCCGGTCGGTCGCCGCGCTGCTCCGCCGCCCGCAGCGCGAGCGGCATCTGGGGCAGGTCCTCGCCGGGGGCCGACGCGATCGGCCCCGTCCAGCGG
>NZ_JBSGZJ010000632.1:0-3105 GCF_053610925.1 Streptomyces sp. NPDC054847
CGAGGTCCTCCCAGTCCCGGTCCATGTTCCGGTAGCGGTTCAGTGCCGGGCCCAGGCCGGTCCGCTCGAACTCCCCCGCGTAGACGTCGAGATCGTCCTCGCCGAGCCAGCCGGGCAGCGGGCCCACGGGGAACCGGGCGCGCAGCGTCCCGCCCCTGCTCACGAAGTGGGGGTCCGGGGCGCCGGGTGCGGGCATGGTGTCGGCGGACAGCGCGGCGTAGAAGCCGGCGAGCCAGCCGCGTACGTCGGGTTCGATCTCGGCCTCCGCACGGCCCGGCTGCTGGAAGTAGGAGACGTAGAACTCCTCCTCCCCGCCCATCCGGGCGAAGACGTCACCGGGCCGCGGACCGCCGCGGGGGGCGTAGGGCACGCTGAGCAGGCCCACCGCGCGGAAGACGTCCGGCCGGAGCAGGGCGGAGTTCGCGGCGATGTTCGCCCCCCAGTCGTGTCCGACGATCACCGCGGACCGCTCACCGAGGGCGTGCACCACCGCGGCGTTGTCCTCCACCAGGTCGACCATCCCGTACGCGTCCGTGGCGGCGGGCTTGGACGAACGGCCGTAGCCGCGGACGTCGACGGCGACCGCGCGGTATCCGGCAGCGGCCAGCGCCGGCAGTTGGTGACGCCAGGAGTACCAGGATTCCGGGAAGCCGTGCACGAGCAGCACCAGCGGGCCGCTCCCCTGCTCCACCAGGTGGATCCGGCCCGCAGGCGAGGGGACCAGTCGGTGGGTGGCGTCGGTGGCCTGCTGCTGCGGCATGAGTCCTCCACGGGTCTCCGATGTGCGCGCCCGGCCTTCGGGTCCCGCGGGCGCACGGCTCTTCGCCGATCATGCGGCGGTTGTGGCGGGCGCGGCCAGCCGTGTTGCCGCTTCGGCAAATCGGCGGCGGCCCGCCGGTCGTTGCGGCGGCATTCCTGGCGTGCGGGCCGGGCGCAGGCCGTGCTGTTCGCGAACTGCTCGCGCTGCTCGTACAGTTCGCGGGATCCGCGGGATCCGCGGGATCCGCGGGATCCGCGGGATCCGCGGGGAAGGGCGTGGCGATGGCACTGGCCAGGAAGGGGGCGCGGCGCATCACCGTCGACGGCGCCGTCTACCGCTGGAGGGTGCGCGGAAGGCCGACGTACGGCCAGGGAATGGTGTGGTCTCCCCTCACGTACGCGGTGGAGCTCGCGGACGGTCCGGACGCGATCCTGGTGGTCACGACCGGTCAGCCGCATCCGGGCAACTGGGTGGGAAGAACGGCCGCGCCGCTCCTGCCCTCGCACGTCGCCGACGGCATTCGCACCGCCCGCGCCGGCGGTTGGACGCCCGGGGCAGCCGGCTCGCCGTTCCTTCTCGACCGGTCACAGGGTTTCGTTCCGTTCCGCTGACCCGTCTGCCGAGGGAGTCTTGTCCATGACCAGGAGCGAGGATCGTTGAGCACCGGCGCGGGCCGGGAGCAGCCAGGGCCGGATCTCTGCGGGTGGAGCTTCGAACGGCTTCGGGCGACGGCCGTGAACGGGCACGCAGGCACCTTGAGGCCGTGCGTCTCGTCGCGCAGGAGCGTGCCTACTGCAGCGACGAACCCGCGGATGCCCGTCGGCAGTGGGCCAAGCTCTCCCTGCTGGCGAACCGGCGTGCGCACGGTGACGGCCCGGCGGATCGGACACGTGCGGCCACGCAGGACTTCATGCTCCGGATGTGGGTCATCGACCATCTCGGCCCCGACGACGATCCCGACTGGAGCCCGGACACACTGGCGTCCGACACGCTCGATGCCCTGCGTCTGACGCCCTCACAGGCCGATGCGCTCGCCGTCGGCCGGCGTGAATCGGCCATCGGGCAGATCCGCGAGCTGCGGCGGCACAAGAACCTGACGGCTCATCTGGCCGGACTCGCCGGCTACCTGGAGCCCGGCCCGACGCGGGACCTGCTACTCGCCTGGGTCGAGGTCCGCTCTCGCCTCCCCTGAGGCGGGCGGTGCCGCGTCCGGCCGAGTCAACTTGCGGGAGTGCCGGGCGTGTTCGGGGGGCCGGGCTTTCGGGCGAGGAAGGTGGCGACCGTTCTCTTCGTTCCTTCGCCGGGCGGCTGCACCAGTTGCGCGGTGATCTCGAAGCCGGCCGCCTCCAGCAGTTCGGCGGTCCTGTCCGGCGAGGTCAGGTAGGACTCGTAGGACACCGGACGGCCGCCGTACGCCTGTGTCGGGCGCAGATGTTCTCCGGTTCCGGCATGGCCGGCCAGCATCAGGCAGCCGCCGGGGGCGAGCGTGCGACGGAACTCGCCGAACACCACCGGCAGCAGCTCCGGCGGCGTGTGGTGGACGGAGTAGTAGGCCAGGATGCCGCCGAGTTCGTCGTCGTCGATCTCCAGCGCGGTCATCGACCCGACGGTGAAACTCAGTTCCGGATATGCCTGACGGGCCAGCTCGACCATCGCGGGCGACAGGTCGATACCGAACGCGGACACCCCCAGCCCGGCCAGGTGCGCGGTCACCCGGCCGGGACCGCATCCCACGTCCGCGACGGGCCCGCGGCCGGCCGTCCGTATCTCCTCGGCGAACGCCGCCAGCACGGCGCGTGACAGCGGGTCCAACTCCGCCGGGAACTTGACCTGTCGGGCGTATTCGGCGGCGACGGTGTCGTACGACTCCCGGACGGCCGTGAGGTAGGAGAGGTCGGTCACGGACGTGACTCTAGAGGAGGGCCCCCGGCCGGCCGGCGCGTGACCGGGGTGGTTGCCGTCCTGGTTCCGATGCAGGGCCCTTCCGCCGATGTTCGGCGCGCGCCACGAGGCGGTCGGTCTGATGGAGAAGGGCTTGACTTCTCCCCTGCCTGAACGAGGGGATTCTCACGGCTCACGCCGTGAGAGTTTCTGCTTCATCGCCGACTGCCCGCCCGGAGTGCTCCGTTGGGGTCTTCCGTACCAGGCAGCCTTGTACTCGAGCATGGACCGCAGTTCGGCCCAACATGCGTCCGAGATGCCGCGGGCAAGTGTGCGGTTTTTGACCATGTTTCGCACTGCCAAGTCCTCGATCACGAGCGTTTGGTTCTCGCGCACGAGTCGAGTGGTGAGCTTATGCAGGTGATCCCTGCGCCGGTCGGCTCCGCACGCACCCGAAGTGACGG
>NZ_JBSGZJ010000633.1:0-3086 GCF_053610925.1 Streptomyces sp. NPDC054847
CCGCGCCGTTCCCCCGGCGTCAGCGGGTCTGCTGGGCGGGAACGCCGCGGGTGGCGGGCTCCTCGTCGGCGGGGGTGCCTGCGGCGGCCACCGCGGCGCCGGTCAGCGTGGCCAGCATCTCGCGGACGTTGGTCAGCTGGGCGTTGATCGAGTCGCGGCGGTTGGTGAGCGCCGCCAGCTCGCGCTCCGATTCGCTGCGGATACGGTCGGCCTTGGCGTTCGCGTCGGCCACGATGTCCTCGGCCTGGCGCTGCGCGGTCTCCACCGTCTGACGGGCACGGCGCTCCGCGTCCGTACGCAGCTTCTCCGCCTCGAGGCGCAGCTGCTCGGCACGGTGCTCGATCTCCGCGAGACGCTTCTCCGCCTTCGCCTGACGGGACGCCAGGTCCCGCTCCGACTGCTCCCGGCGCTTGGCGAGGTTGGTCTCGAAGTCCGCGGCGGCCTGGGCGGCCTTGGCGCGGGTCTCCTCGAAGAGCGCGTCCGCCTCCTCCCGCTTGGACTGCGCGTCCTTCTGGGCCTCACTGCGCAGCGTCTGGGCGTCGCCCTTCGCCTTCTCGACGATGCGGATGCCCTCGTCCTCCGCCTTCGCCTTGCGCTCGGAGGCGAACGACTCGGCGTCGTTGCGCACCTGCTGGGCGGCGGACTCGGCGAGCTCACGGTGCTGCTCGGCGGCGCGACGGGCCTCCTCGCGCAGGTCCTTCGCCTCCTCCTCGGCGAGGCGGAGGATCTTCTCGACACGCGCACCGAGACCCGCGTACGACGGCTCGGCGTCGTTGACCTGGGCCTGGGCGTTCTGCGTCTCGAGGTGGAGCTCCTCGATGCGCTTTTCCAGAGAGGTGATTCGGGCCAGAGCACTATCACGGTCGGCGACGAGTTTGGTAATGCGGTCGTCCACCTGACCGCGGTCGTAACCACGCCGCACGAGCTCGAAGCCGAAGGGGGAGGAAGTGTCGCTCATGGGGTTCCTGTCAATGAGACCGGTGAGGTGTTAGAGGGAATCCTAGGGGCCCGAGCGGCGTGTCATCGAGCGGATGCCGGTTTGATCTGGAGAATGTCCAGCCTTTTGAGTGGCTAGCCGTCGGATGACTTGCCACTCGAACGGGTAACCCCTGCTGTCGCACCGGCCTTGACGCCGCCGGAGCCGCCGCTCGCCCCGGACTTGCCGGCGGACGGGGCCTCGAACGACTCCAACGCCTCGAGCACGTCCTGAACACGGGAGATCTCCGCCTGGATGTCCTCGCGCCTGCGCACCAGTACGTCCAGCTCCCGCTTGCCCTCGTCGACCGTCCGTCCGGCCTCCCGGTCGGCCTCCGCCTTGGCGCGCTCGCCCTCGCGGATCAGCTCGGCCTTCTTCTGCTCGGCCTCCTTCAGGAGACCCTCCGCCTTCTTCACGGCGGCGATCCTGACCTTGCTCGCCTCCGAGTTGGCCTCGGCGAGAAGCTCCTTGGCCTTCGCCTCCGCCTCCGCGCGCTGCTCCTCGGCGGCCTTCACCAGATTGTCGACACGCTCACCGGCCGTCTTCATCTGCTCCGCGGTCTCCCGGCGGGCCCGCTCGTGCAGCTCCTCGATCTCGCTCTCCACCCGGGCCCGCAGCTCCTCGCCGCGTTCCCTTATGGCGGTCGCGTCCCGGCGGGCGCCGACAAGGAGCTCGTCGGCGTCCGTACGGGCCTTCTCCACCAGCGAGTTGCCCTCGACGGTGGCCTCGGAGACCAGCCGCTCCGCCTCGTTGCGGGCGGCGCCCACCATCGCGTCGGCCTGCGCCTCGGCCTCGGTGGCCGCGCGCAGCGCCTCCTCCTGGGCCTTGCCGATGAGCTGGTCGGCCTGCTCGGCGGCGTCCGCACGGCGCTTCGCGGCGGCCTCGCGTGCCTCGTCGAGCAACTGGTCGGCCTCCGCGCGGGCCTCGGCCCGCAGCCGCTCCGCCGCGGCCTCCGTCTCCGCCTTGAAGCGCTCAGCCTCCGCCCGGATCCGCTCCGCCGCCTGCTGGGCGGAACCGACCGTCTCCGCGGCCTCCGCACGCAGGCGCTCGGCGTCGCTGCTCGCCTCAGACCGCAGGCGTTCCGTCTCCGCGGCGGTCTCCGCCGTGATCCGCTCGGCCTCGCCCCTGGCCTCGCCGATGAGCTGGTCCGCCTGGGAGGCCGCGTCGGCCCGCCGCTTGTCGGCGGCCTGCCTCGCCTCGTCCAGCACCTGCTCGCGGTCGGCCCGCACGGCCGCCCGCATCTGCTCGACCTCGGCCTCGCCGTCGACCTTGATCTGCTCGGCCTCGGTGAGCAGCCGCGTCGCCTCGGCGTCCGCCGACGCGCGCAGTTCCGCGGCCTCGCCGCGCAGCCGCTCGCTCTCGCTCGTCGCCTCGTTGATCAGCAGGTCCGCCTGTGCGGCCGCCTCCGAACGGATGCGGTTGGCGTCCTCGCGGGCCTCCGCGCGGGTCCGTGCCGCGTCCTGCTCGGCGGTGGCGACGGCGTCCGACGCCTCCGTGCGCATCCGCTGCACGTACTCGGCGGTGTCCGCCCGCAGCCGGTCCGCCTCCGCGATGGCCTCGGCGACGGTCCGTTCGGCGAGCGCCTGCGCCGCCTCCGTCTCCTCCTGGGCCCTGGACCGCAGCCGGGCGGCGTCCTCCGCCGCCCGCTCCCGCTCCGCGTACGCGTCGGCGCGGACCCGGTCCGCCTCCTCCTGCGCCTCTGTCCTGGTGCGCTCCGCCGAGTGCTCGGCGGCGCTGCGCAGCCCGGCGATCTCCTGCTCGGCCTGCTCCTGGAGCCCGCTGACGGCGTCCCGGACCTGCTGGGCCGTCTGCTCCGCGGAGGACACCATCTCGGTGGCACGCCGGTCGGCCTCCTCGACCAGCCGGTGCGCCTCGGTCTGCGCCTCTTCGACACGGTTGCGGGCGGACGCGAGGAGTTCCTCGCTCTGCTCGCGGGCCCTCTCGCGTTCCTGGCCGGCCTCTGCGCGCGCGGAGCCGAGGATCTCCTCCGCCTCGCGACGGCGGCGTACCGCCTCCTCCTGCGCGGCCGCCAGGGCCTCCGCGGCCTCCGTGCCCACGCGCTCGGCGGCGGCCGCCGCCTCCGCGCGAACCCGGTCGGCCGTCTCCTGGG
>NZ_JBSGZJ010000634.1:0-3076 GCF_053610925.1 Streptomyces sp. NPDC054847
CCCTGGAGGAAGAGCGCGGCCGGCGGCCCCTGAAACCCGGGACCTGTCCCACCGGTGCGACCGATGGAGCGGATCTTTAGATGTCGAAGTACAGCTCGAACTCGTGCGGGTGCGGACGCAGCTGGATCGGCGCGATCTCGTTCGTGCGCTTGTAGTCGATCCACGTCTCGATCAGGTCGGACGTGAAGACGCCGCCGGCGAGCAGGTACTCGTTGTCCGCCTCGAGGGCGTCCAGCACGGCCGGGAGGGAGGTCGGGACCTGCGGGACGCCCGCGTGCTCCTCGGGGGCCAGCTCGTACAGGTCCTTGTCGATCGGCTCGGCCGGCTCGATCTTGTTCTTGACGCCGTCGAGGCCCGCGAGCAGCAGCGCGGAGAAGGCCAGGTACGGGTTGGACGACGGGTCCGGCGCACGGAACTCGACGCGCTTGGCCTTCGGGTTCGAGCCCGTGATCGGGATACGCATCGCGGCGGAGCGGTTGCGCTGCGAGTAGACCAGGTTGACCGGGGCCTCGAAGCCGGGGACCAGGCGGTGGTAGGAGTTCACCGTCGGGTTGGTGAAGGCCAGCAGCGACGGGGCGTGCTTGAGGATGCCGCCGATGTAGTACCGGGCGGTGTCGGACAGGCCCGCGTAGCCCTGCTCGTCGTAGAACAGCGGGGCGCCGCCCTGCCACAGGGACTGGTGGACGTGCATGCCGGAGCCGTTGTCACCGAAGATCGGCTTGGGCATGAAGGTCGCGGTCTTGCCGTTGCGCCAGGCGACGTTCTTCACGATGTACTTGAAGAGCATCAGGTCGTCGGCCGCGGCGAGCAGCGTGTTGAACTTGTAGTTGATCTCGGCCTGGCCGGCGGTGCCGACCTCGTGGTGCTGGCGCTCGACCTGGAGGCCGTTCTTGTCCAGCTCCAGGGAGATCTCCGCGCGCAGGTCGGCGAAGTGGTCGACCGGCGGGGCCGGGAAGTAGCCACCCTTGTAGCGGACCTTGTAACCGCGGTTGTTCTCGATGGCGCCGGTGTTCCAGGCGCCCGCCTCGGAGTCGATGTGGTAGAAGGACTCGTTCGCCGAGGTCTGGAAGCGCACGTTGTCGAACACGTAGAACTCGGCCTCGGGGCCGAAGTACGCGGTGTCGGCGATGCCGGTCGACGCGAGGTAGGCCTCGGCCTTCTTGGCCACGTTCCGCGGGTCACGGCTGTACTGCTCGCCGGTGATCGGGTCGTGGATGAAGAAGTTGATGTTGACCGTCTTGTCGCGGCGGAAGGGGTCGACACGGGCGGTCGACAGGTCGGCACGCAGCGCCATGTCGGACTCGTGGATCGCCTGGAAGCCGCGGATCGACGAGCCGTCGAAGGCGAGCTCCTCGGCCGGGTCGAACGCCGCTGCCGGGATCGTGAAGTGCTGCATCACGCCAGGCAGGTCGCAGAACCGGACATCGATGAACTTGACGTCCTCGTCCGCGATGAACTTCTTGACGTCATCGGCGTTCTGGAACATCCAACTCCTCCTACTCCCACCCGGGAGGGGCGGGGTTGCAGCTCGTCCGTGCGGCCAGTGCGGTGGCACACGCTGGTCTCGACCGTAGGCGGACGGGATTTCTCCAGCATGACCCATTTGTTTCGACGAAGTTAACCGGACGAGGGTCACAGCGCGGGAACGGCCCCGGACGCAGGAGGGTGAAAGGGGGCGCAGTACCGTGGACGGGTGGACAACAGGCAAGCAATCGGATCGTGGCTCTCCGGGCCCCGCGCGGCCGCGGAGGACATGGGTGTCGACTTCGGGTACCGGGGTCAGCGGCTGGGTCTGCCGGAGCACGGCCCGGGTTCCGTGGCCCCCCTCGGGCGCCGCTTCGGGGCGATCTTCATCGACTGGGGACTGTGTTTCCTGATCGCATACGGACTGTTCGCGGGCGGTGACCAGCAGGCGGCCGGAAACTGGGCCCTCGGCATCTTCCTCGTCCTCGGCGTCCTGACGGTGGGCACCGTCGGCTTCACGCCCGGTAAGCGCCTCCTCGGGCTGCGGGTCGCCTCGGAGAACGGCGGACGCCTCGCCTTCGGGTGGGCCGTCGTCCGGACTGCGCTGCTCTGTCTCGCGATCCCCGCGCTCGTCTGGGACCGCGACGGCCGCGGCCTGCACGACCGGCTCGCCCGCGCGGTGCAGGTGCGTATCTGAACCGTCCGCCGCGGCGACGGTTCACCCACGGCACGGCCCGCCCCACGGCGCATGCGGACACCTCCACGGTCGGCACCGTCCACCCCCTCACCCGCCCCGGGCAGAGTCACGCCCGGCACGGCGGAGCACCCGGCGCAGCCGGCCGGCGCCGACGCCCGGCACCCGGCCGCACCTGGCGCCAGAACCGCCGTGCGGGCCCGCCCGGCCCGGACACAGCCACGGCCGGCACCGTCCACCCCCTCGCCCGCCCCGGGCAGGGTCACGCCTGGCACGGCGGAGCACCCGGTGCAGCCGTGAGGCGCCGACGCCCGGCACCCGGCCGCATCTGGCGCCAGAACCGCCGTGCGGGCCCGCCCGGCCCAGACACAGCCACAGCCGGCACCGTCCACCCCCTCACCCGCCCCGGGCAGGGTCACGCCCTGCACGGCGGAGCACCCGGTGCAGCCGTGAGGCGCCGACGCCCGGCACCCGGCCGCACCCGGCGCCAGAACCGCCGAGCGGGCCCGCCCGGCCCAGACACCGCTACGGCAGGACACAGGCGTTAGCCACCTCCGGCACCTGGCCCGGACACAGCCACGGCCGGCACGGCAGGACACCGGCATGAGGCCCCCCGGCACCCGGCCCCGAGGTAGCCACGGCGACCGGCACGGCACCGGCCGTGGCCGGTCCCGTCCCCCGGTCGCCCGCGCCGGGCAGAGTCACCCCCGGCACGGCACAGCACCCGGCGCAGGCGCGAGGGGCCCGCCCCCGGCCGCACCCGGCGCCCAGCACCGGCCGCCGGGAGGCCATGGCCGGACCCCGCCACGGCGGTCACGGCACCCGCACCCGCGGCCGGCACCGGACCGACCCACGGCCGGCGCGGCGCGGCTCAGGCACCAGCCACCCCCGGCACCCGGTCGGGACACACCCCCACAG
>NZ_JBSGZJ010000635.1:0-1130 GCF_053610925.1 Streptomyces sp. NPDC054847
ACGGCCGGGGGCTTCGGCTTCTCCTCGGTGTCGAGAACGCCGTAGCCGACGAGGCCGCCGCAGGCGAGCAGCAGGACGGCTGCGATCGCCACTCCGGCACGGCCGCCGCCGGCGCCCTGCTTCCGGCTCTCGTTCACCGTCCCGGGATCCGCAATTCGCTCCGGATTCGCTTCCGCGTGCGTCTTTTCCGCGCCGGTGGTTTCCGTTTCAACAGTTTTCGTGTCCGGCGTCTCGTCGGACTTTCCCTCCGGCTCTGCGCTTTCCGTGGATTCCTTGGATGACATGAGCGGGGCTCGGCTTTCGGGTAGTCGGCTGAATCGGTTGGCGTCGAACCGGGCGGTTATACACCATGCGCGGTACGCCGCGCGAGCGACCGGCCAAAAGGGGCGAAGCGACTCGGGTGCCCGCACCTGCCCTGTATGTCCGTGGGCTTGACGTCGTGTCACTTCGTTGATCAATAATCCCCTGCCGCGTTCGTGAGCTGGCCAGATGCCTGCTCGCGCGCAGAAGAGCGGCACGGATTCAGGCTGCATCGGAAACCCCCGATGGGGCTTACTCGGCGTGCCGCTTTTCCGTGTGTGGATCTCCTTCCGCCTGCGGGGATTCGGCTCGCAGTGCCGAAAGGTAATGAAGTGAAAGTTCCATACAGGAGATATATCTCCTGTTTGGTGGTGTCGGCGGTGGCGGGAACGCTGCTGCCGCAGGTCGCTTATGCGGCCCCGTCATCAGGGCCGGAAAAGGACGACGGCAAAGGCGTTGTCGACACCATCGCCGGCTGGTTCAGCGACGACGACGACAAGAGATCCGACAAGCCGCCGGTCGGTGGAAAGCTCGAGATACCGAGCCGGGAGAAGCTCCCGAAGGGCGAGAAGCTGCCGCCGGCGCAGCGGGTCAAGGAGCTGACGGAGCGGCGCACGCCGCAGGCGCGGTTCTGGCAGATGTCGGACGGGCGGGTGGAGGCCGAGCTGTCGGCGAAGCCCGTGTCGTACCGGTCGGGCTCGTCGTGGAAGCCGATCGACACGACGGTGCGTGCGTCGGACGCGAAGGGTTTCGACTTCGCGAACACGACGAACACCGGCCGTAGCTGGTTCGGTTCGGACGCCTCGAAGCTGGTGCGCTTCGAGACGGAA
>NZ_JBSGZJ010000635.1:1228-3042 GCF_053610925.1 Streptomyces sp. NPDC054847
CAGCTGTCGATGTACTTCGACCAGGTCCACACCTCCGGTTCGACCAACGTCGACGTGGAGGTCCGCCGGGCGACCGGTGCGTGGGACGAGACCACGGCGACGTGGGACAAGACCAGCACGTTCGTGGGCGAGCAGTCGGCGACCACGGTCCTGATGGACGACGGTGACGCGGGCACGGCCGCGGTCGGCGAGTGGCCGCGGGTCACCGGCACCGGCCACGGCAGCGACTACGCGTACAACAAGAACACCGCGACCGGGGAGTCGTACACCTGGCAGCCGATGGTCCCCGAGGCCGCCGACTACAAGGTCGAGGTCCACACCCCGGTGCAGACGGACGGCGCGACGGCCGCCCCGTACACCGTGACGTCCGCCGAGCCTGCCGCGAACTTCACGGTCAACCAGGCCACCGGAACGACCGGCTGGCGCCAGCTCGGCACCGCGCAGATCGACTTCGCCAAGGGCAACACCGGCAAGATCGTTCTCGGCGACACCGGTGACTCCACCAAGCGGACCATCGCCGACGGCGTCCGGCTGGTCAACCCGGCGCAGATCCGCAAGGACATCGGCGAGTACAACCAGTGGCACAACTTCCGGGTCGGCGACACCGTCCAGAAGTGGGTCTCGGGCACCTCGCCCAACTACGGCTTCGTGATCAAGGCCGTCAACGAGACCTCCACCGCGCCGCTCGGAGGTCCGCAGTACGAGGCCGGGGACTACGACTACGGCGGCGAGACGTCCACCATCCCGCGCCTGACGGTCACCTTCGGCAAGGTCGGCACCTCGCTGAACTCGCCGACCGTCGTGCACGGCACCGGTCCGGAGCTGTCCTGGGCGGCGTACAAGAACACCACCGGTGACGCGGACCTGGACATCGCCGAGTACCAGCTGCACCGCTCCACGCAGCAGGTGTTCACGCCCTCGGCCGCGACGCTGGTCGCCCCGATCGCCAAGACGGCGACCACCTACACGGACACCACCGCGGTCCCGACCCCGGACTCCAGCAGCGCGGAGATCGGCAAGTCGTACTACTACCAGATCGCGGTCAAGACGGCCGACGGCCAGGTGCTGGGCTCCCCGACCCGCGTCGTGGGCGTCCCCAAGGCCGGCCGCACCATGCGGCTCATCCAGGCCGGCGCCGGTGTCACCGACACCACGCTGTCCTCACTGAAGCCGACGACCAACCTGAACACCATCGAGCAGGGCACCCTCGGCCAGGACTGGCTGACGGTCGGCAACAACTCGGGCACCTACGGCAAGACCCGTTCGGTGATCAAGTGGCCCACCACCACGATCCCGACCACCGCGACGGTGCTCGAGAGCCGGGTCTTCCTGTGGTCCACGCTCACCGAGCGCACCACCACCACCAAGGCCCAGTACAACCTCCACGGACTGACCCGGGACTTCACCGAGACCCAGGCGACCTGGAACAACGCCAACTCCACCACCGCGTGGACCACGGCGGGCGGTGACCACTCCTCGGTCGTCTCCGACTACGTGCCGGCCTTCAACACCGACCTCGGCCGCCACTGGTGGGACGCCACGTCCCTCACCCAGAGCTGGGTCAAGACGCCCACCAGCAACAAGGGCACCCTGATCAAGCTGAAGGACGAGACCACGGCCGGCCCGCAGGAACGCTCCATCTTCCTGTCCGCCGCCGCCCCCGACCCGCAGCTCCGGCCGCTGCTGCGCGTGATCTACGTCGACTCCACCACGGAGGACACGTACTACGCGCCCACCACCCCGGCCCGGATGACCCCGAACACCACCTACACGGTGGAGTTCACGGTCACCAACACCACGTCCTCCGCGTGGGC
>NZ_JBSGZJ010000636.1:0-3026 GCF_053610925.1 Streptomyces sp. NPDC054847
CGTCACGGACGCCGGGCCCTTCGTGTCACGGCCGGTGCTAGAGCTTCTCGATCACGTAGTCGATGCACGCCGTCAGCGCCTCGACGTCCGCCGGGTCGATCGCCGGGAACATCGCCACGCGCAGCTGGTTGCGGCCCAGCTTGCGGTACGGCTCGGTGTCGACGATGCCGTTCGCGCGCAGTGCCTTGGCGACCGCCGACGCGTCGATCTCGTCCGCGAAGTCGATCGTGCCGATGACCTGCGAGCGCTTCGCCGGGTCGACGACGAACGGCGTCGCGTACTTGGACGCCTCCGCCCAGCCGTACAGGGTGCGCGAGGAGGTCGCCGTGCGGCGGACGGACCAGTCGAGGCCGCCCTGGCCGTTGATCCACTTCAGCTGCTCGTTCAGCAGGAAGAGGGTGGCCAGCGCCGGGGTGTTGTACGTCTGGTTCTTCAGCGAGTTGTCGATCGCCGTGGGCAGCGAGAAGAACTCCGGGACGTGCCGGCCGGAGCCGTGCACGCGGGCCGCGCGCTCGAGGGCGGCGGGGGAGAAGACGCCGATCCACAGGCCGCCGTCGGAGGCGAAGGACTTCTGCGGGGCGAAGTAGTAGACGTCCGTCTGGGCGATGTCGACCGGCAGGCCGCCCGCGCCGGAGGTGGCGTCCACCAGGACCAGCGCGCCGTCGTCGGCGCCGGCGACCCGCTGGATCGGGGCGGCGACACCGGTGGAGGTCTCGTTGTGCGTGAAGGCGTAGACGTCGACGCCCGCCTCCGCCTGCGGCTCCGGGTGGGTGCCCGGGTCGGAGGAGATGACCGTCGGGTCCGCCAGCCACGGCGCCAGCTTGGCGGCCTTGGCGAACTTGGAGGAGAACTCGCCGAACGACAGGTGCTGGGACTTGTTCTCGATCAGGCCGTGGGTCGCGATGTCCCAGAAGGCGGTGGATCCGCCGTTGCCGAGGATCACCTCGTATCCCTCGGGGAGGGAGAACAGCTCGCGCACGCCGTCACGGACCTCGCCGACCAGGTTCTTGACCGGGGCCTGGCGGTGGGACGTGCCGAGGAGGGAGGTGCCGGTGGCGGCCAGCGCGTCCAGCGCCTCCGTACGCACCTTGGAGGGGCCCGCGCCGAAACGGCCGTCGGCGGGCTTGATGTCAGCGGGAATCTGGATATCAGCCACGTTCGGAGCGTATACCGCTCCGGCCGCGGGGCGGGGACACGGTCCGGCGGCTGAGACGGGGCGCGCGCGCCCCACCGCCGGGTCAGACACCGTGGCCGCCGCCGAGCGCGTGCAGATGTTCCACCAGGGCGATCAGCACGAACTTGCTGGACGAGTGGTCCCGTGCGTCGAACTCGACGAGCGGCACGCCGGCCGGGAGGGCGAGCGTGGCACGGATCTCCTCCTCCGAACGGAACGGGCCGCCGAAGTCGTTGACGGCGATGATGAACGGCGTGCCGTGGTGCGTCAGGCGGTCGATCGCGTACCAGGCGTCGGTCAGGGCCCGCGTGTCGATGAGGACGACGGCGCCGGTGGTACCGCGGAGCAGGCGGTCCCACAGGAAGCGGAAACGTTCCTGTCCGGGGGTGCCGAACAGATAGAGGACCCTCTGCTCGTCGATCGTGATGCGGCCGAAGTCCAGCGCGACCGTCGTCGCCGTCTTGGCCGGGACCCGGACGGCGGCGTCGCTCACGGGGGTGGCCGCGCTCATCGCGGCCTCCGTGTGCAGCGGGCGTATCTCGCTGACCGAACGCACCATCGTCGACCGGCCGGCGCCGAAGCCGCCGACCACAGCGATCTTGAGCGCGCAGAAGTCCGCGCCGTCGCCCACGGGGGCGTCCGCGCCCGCGAGCGCGCTTCCGGGGGTCTCCCGGGTCGTGGCGCGGGTCATCGTTTCTCGGAGGTGCCGGTCATCGAGTGGTGCCTTCCGGGGTGACGGGGGGCGCAACTGGAGCCGCTGCTTCCTGGCGAAGTCGTCGTCACTATAGGAGGGTTGACGATCAGTTGGGGAAGGTCGTGGCGCTTCCCACTTCACGGAGGGCGCACAACGTGTGCAAGTGACACGTTTCCTGCCGGTGCGTCGGCGGCCGGAGGAGTCATCCTGGAGCGCATGGCTGAACACACCAGGGATACGGGCGAACTGGCCCGCGCGCTCAAGGCCGCCGTCGGCGGTGACGTGGATTTCTCGGCCGCCGCCCGGGCCCTGACGACCATGGACGCCTCGAACTACCGGCGGGTCCCGCTCGGTGTCGTCGCCCCCCGCGACGCCGACGACGTAGCCGCGGTGCTCGAGGTGTGCCGGCACCACGGCGTCCCCGTCGTGCCGCGCGGCGGCGGCACCTCCATCGCCGGTCAGGCCACCGGCACCGGTGTCGTCCTGGACTTCACCCGCCACATGAACAAGGTCCTGGCCGTCGACCCGGAGGAGCGGACCGCCCGTGTCCAGCCCGGAGTCGTACAGGCCCGGCTCCAGGACGCCGTACGGGGGCACGGCCTGCTCTTCGGCCCCGATCCGTCGACGCACAGCCGCTGCACGCTCGGCGGGATGATCGGCAACAACGCGTGCGGATCCCACTCCGTCGCCTGGGGGACCACGGCCGACAACGTCCACGCCCTGTCGGTCCTCACCTACGCCGGCGTCCGCCACCGGCTCGCCCGGGGCGGTCCGCCGGACGACGCCCCGCCCGGCCTGACCGACCTCGTCGACCGCAACCTCGCCCTGCTGCGCACCGGCTTCCCCGACGGCATGCCGCGCCGCATCTCCGGCTACGCGCTCGACGCGCTGCTGCCGGAGAAGGGCACCGACCTCGCCCGCGCGTTCTGCGGCAGCGAGGGAACCCTCGCCGTGCTCACGGAGGCGACCGTGCGCCTCGTCGCCGCCCCGGCCGCCCGGGCGCTGGCCGTCCTCGGCTACCGGGACGAGAGCGCCGCCGCGGAAGCCGCCGCCGGCCTCCTGCCCCACGGCCCGCTCACCGTCGAAGGCATGGCGGAGGACCTGGTGCCCGCCGGCCACGGTCTGCCGCGCGGCGGCGCGTGGCTGTTCGTCGAGACC
>NZ_JBSGZJ010000637.1:0-3019 GCF_053610925.1 Streptomyces sp. NPDC054847
CCGCCCCGGGGAGCCGCGGGCGTTACGCGGGAGCGCCGGAGGAGAACCGCCGCAGCAGCGGGGAGAGCACCAGGACCGACTTGGTGCGCTCCACGAACGGCTCGCCCGCGATGCGTTCGAGCACCCGCTCGAAGTGGCGCATGTCGGAGGCGAAGACCTGGACGATCGCGTCCGCCTCACCGGTGACGGTGGAGGCGGACGCGATCTCCGGGTAGCGCTTGAGGCCGCGCTCGATCGCCTCGGGAGAGGTGTTGCGGCTGCAGAAGATCTCGATGAACCCCTCGGTCGCCCAACCCAGCGCCTTCGGGTCGACCCGCACGGTGAAACCGGTGATGGCGCCTTCCGCGCGCAGCCGGTCCACCCGTCGTTTCACCGCCGGGGCGGAGAGCCCCACCATCGAGCCGATGTCCGCGTAGGAGCGGCGGGCGTCCTCCGCCAGGGCATGGACGATGCGCTCGTCGAGGTCGTTCAGCAACTTTCACACCATGCTCGGTCCGTGCCGGGGAGCAGCGGCTCCCTGGTCAAGACAGTATCCATCAGGGATACGGGCGCGGGTCCCCGGCGCGGCCTCACCGCAGTGCGGACCTGCGCATGCCGTACCCGAAGTAGACGGCCAGGCCCACCACCATCCAGACCCCGAACACGATCCAGGTGATGGTGTCGAGGCTGAACATCATCCACACGCAGAACCCGAAGCCGATCACCGGGAAGAGCGGCGACAGCGGCACCCGGAAGGTCCGCTTCATGTCCGGGCGGGTCCGGCGCAGCACGACGACGGCCACGTTGACGAGCGCGAACGCGAACAGGGTGCCGATGCTCGTGGCGTCGGCCAGCCGGCCCAGCGGCACGGCGGCGGCGAGCACGCCGCAGAACAGCGAGACGATCACCGTGTTGGCCCGGGGAGCACCGCTCTTGGCGTGCACCCGGGAGAACACCTTGGGCACCAGACCGTCGCGCGACATGGCGAACAGGATGCGGGTCTGCCCGTACAGCACCGTCAGCACGACGCTGGCGATGGCGATGACGGCGCCCGCGGCGAGCAGCACGGCCCAGAAGCTCTGCCCGGTGACGTCCTCCATGATCCCGGCGAGCGCGGCCTCGGACTCGCCGAAGCCCTTCCAGGGGCGGGCGCCGACGGCGACGGCGGCGACCAGCACGTACAGCGCGGTGACGATCAGGAGGGACAGCATGATGGCGCGCGGCAGGTCACGCTGAGGGTTCTTGGCCTCCTCGCCGGCCGTGGAGGCGGCGTCGAAGCCGATGTACGAGAAGAACAGCGACGCTCCCGCGGCGCTCACGCCCGCCATGCCCAGCGGCATGAAGTTCTCGTAGTTGCCGCTGCGGAAGCCCTGGACGCCGACTGCGCAGAACAGCACCAGGGCGGCGATCTTCACCACGACCATGACGGTGTTGGCGCGGGCGCTCTCGCGGGCCCCGCCGAGCAGGAACACCATGGCGAGCAGCACGACGAGGAGGGCGGGCAGGTTGAAGAACCCGCCGTCGCCGGGCGGCGCCGACAGGGCCTCCGGGATGGTGACGCCGATGGTGCCTGCGAGGAGTTCGTTGAGGTACTCGCCCCAGCCGACCGCCACGGCGGCGACGGAGACCCCGTACTCGAGGATGAGACACCAGCCGCAGACCCAGGCGACGAGCTCGCCCATCGTGGCGTAGGCGTACGAGTAGGACGATCCGGAGACCGGGATGGTGCCGGCCAGCTCCGCGTACGAGAGGGCCGAGAAGAGCGCCGTCAGACCGGCGATCACGAACGAGACGGTGACGGCGGGGCCCGCCTCGGGAACCGCCTCGCCGAGCACGACGAAGATGCCGGTGCCGAGCGTGGCACCGATGCTGATCATGGTCAACTGCCACATGGACAGCGAACGGCGCAGCGCACCGCCCTCGCCCTGCCCGCCCTCCGCGACCAGCCGCTCGACCGGCTTCCTTCTCATCAGCCGGGCGCCGGTCCCCCGGCTCCTTTCGTTCGACGGCTCGGTCGTCGGTGGCGCTGCGCCTTGGTCCAGCACGTCGTTGGCTCCTTCATCGCTGCGGCTCGGCGGGGCGGCCCGACGGCGGCCCGCGGGCAGGCAGAAGAAGCCCGCGCATGGGTGGGGGAACCGCCGAGCAGACGGTCACCGCCACTCCTGGTACGGGGGTCGAGCCTACGAGTCCGCTGCTCACAGCCGTAATGCACCGTTGTTGCGCATCGGCGGACGATCATTGCGCGCTGACGGGAGGCGCGGGGAAACATTGCGCTCCGGTGAAACAGGAGTGTCATGACCGACCTCGGCCCGGGCACGCCCGAACCGCCGGAAACCCTGGCGCTCCCGTCGTTGTGTGAGATACCGGTGCGCGGGGTTGATACTCGCGCGACTTCTGGGTATGCGAGCGGTGATGAACGCACAGCCGCAGGTGGTGATCGAGGAATCGCCCCATCAGGAGAGCAGGCACAGCGCGGGCGCCCGTACGGCCACCGCGGAGTTCCTGCTGCAGCACTGCGCGTGGGCCGACGCCGACGCGGTGCTGCTCGTCGTCTCCGAACTGGTCACCAACGCCGTGCGCCACACCGCCGGCTGGTGGCGGCTGCGTCTGACGGTCGGACACGACACCCTGGTCGTCCAGATGGACGACTCCAGCCCGCTGCCACCGGTCCCCCGGCAGCCGGACCTCGCGGGCGGCGGCGGCTTCGGATGGCACATGGTGCAGCGGCTCGCCGGCTGCGTGGAGGTCCGTCAGGTCCCCCACGGCAAGAGCATCCGGGCGACATGGGCGCGCCCCGCCACGGCCGGCTGCTGACCGCCGCTCCCTCTTCCCTCCCGCACCCGCCACCGGCGACCTGAGGCCCTCGCACAGCACGGATCCGACGCGCACGACGGAGCGGACGCGTACAGGACGGACCGGATGCGCACGACGGACCGGACGCCACGGCGGACCCGAGGCGCACGACGGGCCGGAAAGCGGCGTCCTGGCGGACAGGACGCCGCTTCTCCCGTGGGGGGCTCCGGTCTCCTGAGGGTCCGGG
>NZ_JBSGZJ010000638.1:0-3019 GCF_053610925.1 Streptomyces sp. NPDC054847
CGGTGGTCCCGTGTCGGCGCCGATCGCGCTGCCCGGTGCGGGCCGCCCGGCGGGGCCGGTGGGTCCGGTGGGTCCGGTGCGGACGGTGGCGGCGGGCCGGGTGCGACCGGCGGGGCCGGTGGTCCGGTGCGGACGGCGGCGGCGGCGAGGCCGGGTGCGGGCGGTGGGATCGGTCGGCCGGTGGTGCGGAGGGTGGGTCCGTGTGCGGGCGGGGCCGGCGCGGGCCGCCGGGGGTGGGGGCCCGGCGGCCGGTCGGGTTTCAGGCGGGGCGGATGGACAGGGTGTGGCGGAAGACGCCGCGCGGGTCCCACTTCGCCTTGATGCGTTGCAGGCGGGGGTAGTTGTCCTTGTAGTAGAGGTGGTGCCAGGGCACGCCGGAGGTGTTCCAGCGGGGGTCGGCGAGGTCGATGTCCGGGTAGTTGATGTAGGCGCCGTCGGTGCCGCGGCCCGGGACGGGCACTCCTCCGGTGGTGGCGAACACGTCCCGGTAGGTGCGGCGCAGCCAGTCGATGTTGACGGTGTCGGCCTGGGGGTCCTGCCAGGTGTTCATGAAGATCACGTTGAGGACGGAGTCGCGGTGCGCGCCGGCGGTGGCGCCGGCGGGCAGGGCGTTGGTGCGGCCGCCGTAGGACTGGAGGGAGACGGAGGCGCTGTCGTTGCGGTGGTCGGTCGCGTTCAGGTGGGTGAAGAGGGCGTCGGTCTGGGCGCGGGTGAGGGCGCGGCGCAGGTAGGCCGACTTGATTTTGTGGCGGCCCTTGTCGGTGTCCTGCGACTCGGCGAGCGCGACGGTCGCGGTCAGCCAGGGCTCGCTGGCGGTGATGTAGGGGGTGACGCCGACGCCGTCGGTCAGCGCGTTCACGTAGCGGTCCAGCAGTTCGCGGGCGCCGGGGAGGGTGCCGTCGAGGTGGGTGAAGGCGATGGCGCTCTGGCCGGGGTCGTTGTCCTTCAGCCGGCCGGGGAGCACCAGTCCGCTGTAGAGGCCGGTGTACGGGGAGGCGGGGTCGCTGTGGTCCTCGTGCCAGCGGCCGTGGTTGTGCAGGAGGCGGCCGAAGGCGGCCTGGTCCATGCCGTCGCGGGGGTAGATCACCGCGTTGGAGAGGATGGTGGCGGGCGGTCGGGGCAGCAGGTGGGCGGGGTCGTCGCCGTGGGCGTTCGGGGAGCGGAACCAGTAGCGGGTGACGATGCCGAAGTTGCCGCCGCCGCCTCCGGTGTGGGCCCACCACAGGTCGCGGTGCGGGTCGCTGCTTTCGCGGGTGGCGACGACGGCGCGGGCGCGGCCGTGGGCGTCGACGACGACGACCTCGAGTGCGTACAGGTGGTCGGAGGCGAGGCCGTGGGCGCGGCTGAGGGCGCCGTATCCGCCGCCGGTGATGTGGCCGCCGAAGCCGACGGTGGCGCTGGCGCCGCCGGGCAGGGTGACGCCCCAGCCGTAGTAGAGGCTTTTGTACACGTCGATGAGCTGGGCGCCGGCTTCGACCATGTAGGCGCGTCTGCCCGGGTCGTAGGTGACGGCGTTCATGGCGGCGAGGTCGATGACGATCTGGACGGCCGGGTCGCCGACGACGTTCTCGTAGCAGTGGCCGCCGCTGCGTACGGCGATGCGCCGGCGGCGCCTGACCGCGTCGGTGACGGCGTGGACGACGTCGGCGGTGGTGGTGGGCAGGCAGAAGGCGTCCGGGTGGGCGGTGAAGCGTTTGTTGCTGCCGCGTACCGACAGGGCCGCGTAGCGGGGGTCGTCGGGGGTGACCTGGACCGCCGGGGCGGGGGCGGGGGCGGGGGTCGGGTCGGCGGCGCGGGCGGCGGGTGCGAGGCCGGCGGTGGTGAGGGAGGCGGCGGCGCCCGCCGTGAACGCCTGGGCGACGAAACGCCGACGGCTCGGAGCAGTCATGTTGCGCGTGCACCTTTCTGGGTGGGCCGGGGGGCGTTGGTGAACAGGTCGGTCCGTACCTGGACGGGTGCGGGGCCGAAGGCGATGCGGGAGGTGAGGTGCGCGCCGAGGGGGGTGCGGGTGAGCAGGGCGGCGGCGCGGGAGCGCAGGTAGGTGGCGGCGGGTCCGGCGTTGCCGAGGAACGCTTTGGCCTGCAGGCGCTGGAGGCGGGTGACTCGGGCGGCGGCGGGTGCCCGCAACTGTGGGAAGGGGGCGAGCCGTTCGCGGGTGCAGGCGCCGGCGGCGAGGGCGTCGAGGAGGACGGGGTGCAAGGTGGCGGCGTCCTGCAGGGCGAGGTTGATGCCCTGGGCGCCGAGCGGGCCGTGGGTGTGGGCGGCGTCGCCGGTCAGGACGAGGCCGTCGCGTACCCATTCCTCGGCGTCGGCGGCGAACACGTCGAGCAGGGCCAGGTCGGACAGGCCGGTGAGGTGTTCGTGGATCAGGTCGGCCAGTTCGGGGACGGCGGCGGCCAGTTCGTCCCTGATGGGGGCGATGCCGCGGGCGGTGGCCGTCTGCCAGCTGCCGTGGGGCAGGGCCCAGCCGACGCGGAGCCGGTCGGGGTGGGTGTCGTGGACCAGTACGGCGGTGCCCGCGGCGCGGTGGATGCGGACGCGTCCGGTGGCGCGGCCGGGTGCGGGCAGGGTGAACCAGACGATGTCCTGGTCGAAGGTCTCGCTGCGGCCGGCGCCGATGCCGGCGAGGGTGCGGGTTTTGGAGAAGCGTCCGTCGGCGGCGACGACCACCCGGGCGGGCACGGTGGTGCGCGTTCCGGCGGGGCCGGTGAACACCGCGCCGGTGCAGCGGCCGCCCTCGCCGCGCAGGGCGCTGATGCGGTGGCCGGGCAGGTGGGTGAAGCCGGGCAGCCGGTGGCAGGCGGCGAGGAGTTCTTCGAGGAGGTGGCGCTGGGGCAGGGCCAGGAGGCGGTTGTGGGGGGCGTCCAGGCGCCGGTAGTCGATGTCGAGCAGGACGCGGCCGCGTTCGAGGACCTGGAAGCCGTCGAGGGTGCGGGCGCCGCGTCGTGTCGCGGCGTCCAGCACGCCGAGCTGGTCGAGGATGCGCTGGCCGCCGGGCTGCAGGATCTCGCCGTGGAAG
>NZ_JBSGZJ010000639.1:0-3014 GCF_053610925.1 Streptomyces sp. NPDC054847
GGCCGGTACCGGGCCGGGCGGGCTCCGGCAGGCTGGTACGCTGTGTAACGGCCGATTGTGTACGCGATCCCCGGAGTCCTGCGGATTCCGGAGTGCAGCGCCTGTCGGACCTCCGCCTCCGAGTCACGGAAGCTCCCCTGAGACAGAGACCAGGGGCACTCGCGGGCGCATCGAAACCATGAGGAGTACCGAGTGTCTCTCGACGCCGCTACGAAGAAGCAGATCATCACCGAGTTCGGCACCAAGGAGGGCGACACCGGCTCCCCCGAGGTCCAGGTTGCGATGCTCTCCCGCCGCATCTCGGACCTGACCGAGCACCTCAAGACGCACAAGCACGACCACCACTCCCGTCGTGGTCTGCTGATCCTGGTCGGCCAGCGCCGCCGCCTGCTGCAGTACCTGGCCAAGAAGGACATCCAGCGTTTCCGTACGCTGGTGGACCGGCTCGGTATCCGCCGCGGTGCTGCCGGCGGTGCCAAGTAAGACGCCGTGAAGGGAGCGGTTCCCACTCTTAGGGGGCCGCTCCCTTTGCTGTACGTGCGCGATGTACCGGACGACAATTAGTCTGGTCGCACAACGACACACCGAACGCGCGAGAAGCCGCCTCCTCGCCGCCGGTCCTCGGTAGTGGCCCCCGGACAGAACACCCCGGGTGCTTCGATCGAAGACCGGCCCGCACACAGGGCGCGCTTCTCCGCCACGGTCCCCGAGCCACACGGGCACGGGGACGAAAAGACGAATGTAGGAGAAACCGCTGGTGGAGAACGAGACCCACTACGCCGAGGCCGTCATCGACAACGGCGCCTTCGGTACCCGCACCATCCGCTTCGAGACGGGCCGCCTGGCCAAGCAGGCCGCCGGTTCCGCCGTGGCGTACCTGGACGACGACACCATGGTGCTGTCGGCCACCACCGCTTCGAAGAAGCCCAAGGACCAGCTCGACTTCTTCCCCCTCACGGTGGACGTCGAGGAGCGGATGTACGCAGCCGGCAAGATCCCCGGCTCCTTCTTCCGCCGTGAGGGCCGGCCCTCCGAGGACGCGATCCTCACCTGCCGCCTGATCGACCGCCCGCTGCGCCCCTCCTTCAAGAAGGGCCTGCGCAACGAGATCCAGATCGTCGAGACGATCATGGCTCTCAACCCCGACCACCTGTACGACGTGGTCGCCATCAACGCCGCCTCCTGCTCCACGCAGCTGGCCGGCCTGCCGTTCTCCGGCCCGATCGGCGGCACCCGTGTCGCTCTGATCAAGGGCCAGTGGGTCGCGTTCCCGACGCACACCGAGCTCGAGGACGCCGTCTTCGACATGGTGGTCGCCGGCCGCGTCCTCGAGGACGGCGACGTCGCGATCATGATGGTCGAGGCCGAGGCCACCGAGAAGACGATCGAGCTCGTCAAGGGCGGCGCCGAGGCGCCGACCGAGGAGGTCGTCGCCGCAGGTCTCGAGGCCGCGAAGCCCTTCATCAAGGTCCTCTGCAAGGCGCAGTCGGACCTCGCCGCCAAGGCTGCCAAGCCCACCGGCGAGTTCCCGGTCTTCCTCGACTACCAGGACGACGTCCTGGAGGCGCTGACCGCCGCCGTCAAGAGCGAGCTCGCCCAGGCGCTGACCATCGCCGGCAAGCAGGAGCGCGAGACCGAGCTCGACCGCATCAAGGAGCTCGCCGCCGAGAAGCTCCTCCCGGCCTTCGAGGGCCGCGAGAAGGAGATCTCGGGCGCCTACCGCGCGCTGACCAAGAAGCTGGTCCGCGAGCGGATCATCAAGGACAAGGTCCGCATCGACGGCCGTGGCATCACGGACATCCGTACGCTCGCGGCCGAGGTCGAGGCCATCCCGCGCGTGCACGGTTCCGCGCTGTTCGAGCGTGGCGAGACCCAGATCCTGGGCGTCACCACCCTGAACATGCTCCGCATGGAGCAGCAGCTGGACACCCTCTCCCCGGTGACCCGCAAGCGCTACATGCACAACTACAACTTCCCGCCGTACTCCGTCGGTGAGACCGGCCGCGTGGGCTCGCCCAAGCGCCGCGAGATCGGCCACGGAGCGCTCGCCGAGCGCGCCATCGTGCCGGTGCTGCCGACGCGCGAGGAGTTCCCCTACGCGATCCGCCAGGTCTCCGAGGCGCTGGGCTCCAACGGCTCGACGTCCATGGGCTCGGTCTGCGCCTCCACCATGTCGCTGCTGAACGCCGGTGTGCCGCTCAAGGCCCCCGTCGCCGGTATCGCCATGGGCCTGATCTCTGAGCAGATCGACGGCGAGACGCACTACGTCGCCCTCACCGACATCCTCGGTGCGGAGGACGCCTTCGGTGACATGGACTTCAAGGTCGCCGGCACCAAGACCTTCGTCACCGCGCTTCAGCTCGACACCAAGCTCGACGGCATCCCCGCCTCGGTCCTGGCCGCCGCGCTGAAGCAGGCCCGTGACGCGCGTCTGCACATCCTTGACGTGATGAACGAGGCGATCGACGTTCCGGACGAGATGTCCCCGAACGCGCCGCGCATCATCACCGTCAAGATCCCGGTGGACAAGATCGGTGAGGTCATCGGCCCCAAGGGCAAGATGATCAACCAGATCCAGGAGGACACCGGCGCCGACATCACGATCGAGGACGACGGCACCATCTACATCGGTGCCGCCGACGGTCCGGCCGCCGAGGCCGCCCGCGCCACGATCAACGGCATCGCCAACCCGACCATGCCGGAGGTCGGCGAGCGTTACCTGGGCACCGTCGTGAAGACGACGACCTTCGGTGCGTTCGTGTCCCTGCTCCCGGGCAAGGACGGCCTGCTGCACATCTCGCAGATCCGCAAGCTCGCCGGCGGCAAGCGCGTGGAGAACGTCGAGGACGTGCTCGCCGTGGGCTCCAAGGTCCAGGTCGAGATCGCCGAGATCGACTCGCGCGGCAAGCTCTCCCTCATCCCCGTGGTCGAGGGCGAAGAGGGCGACGAGACGAAGGACGACGCTGCCAAGTGACGTCCCGTAGTTCACAGGCGACGGCCCGCACCTCCTCGGA
>NZ_JBSGZJ010000640.1:0-3001 GCF_053610925.1 Streptomyces sp. NPDC054847
GTTCGGGACCCCGGCTACCCCACCGCCCCCGTCAGCTCCGCCTCGATCAGGTCCGCCGCACGGCGTGTACCGCCCTCCCCCGCCATCTCCGCCCGGATCGACGCGAGCCGGGCCGCGACCTCCGGGTCGGAGGCCAGCGACAGCACCGCCTCGCGCAGCTCCTCCGCGGGCGCCTCCGTCGCGAGGCGTCGCGCCACTCCCAGTCCCACCAGCATGTCGGCGTTGCCGAACTGGTCGACGGCCTGCGGCACGGCCACCATCGGGGTGCCGGTGGCCAGGCCCTCCTGGCTGCCGCCCGCGCCGGCGTGGGTGATGAACGCGTCCGCCTGCCGCAGGACCGACAACTGCGGTACCCAGGAGTGGACTTCCACGTTTCCGGGCAGCTCGCCGAGTTCGGCCTCGTCCACGTACCGTCCGATCTGGAGCACCATGTGCCAGCCGGGCAGGTCCCCGAAGGCCTTCAGGCACTCGCGGTAGAAGGCGGGCTGCTTGGTGAAGGACGAACCGAGGGAGACGAGGAGGACCTTCTCCGCGTCCGCGGGGCGCTTCCACTCCCCCTGGCTCGCCCGGTCGCCCTGGCACGCGCCGACGAAGGAGTACACCGACTCGTCCACACGGTCGGCGTTCGGCTGGAGCACCCGGGGGATGAGGACGATGCTGCGGCGGGGCCGGCCGACGAACCGGTCGGGGTGCGTGGTGATCCCGTTCTCCGCGAGCCAGTCGATGAAGCGCGCGTAGTACGCCTTGCCGCGCTCGGACGCCTTGAGCTCGGCGGTCATCGGTTCGGCGACCTCCTCCTCGTATCCCTCCCAGGCGACGAGGTTGGGCGAGAGGGAGACGGCGGGCACGCCCCAGCGGTGGGCGAGGACGATCGCCGGGTAGGAGGTGATGTCGTGGATGACGAGGTCCGGCTCGTCACCCTTGAACGCCTCGGCGAGCTGCGGCAGTACCTGGACGGCGTCGTTCAGGAAGGGCTCGATGTTGTCGATCAGTTCGGTGCCCCAGGCCTCGGGCTCCTCCTCGGTGGGGAGTGTGGAGCGGTAGACGACGGGCTTCGCCCCCGTTTCCGAGATCCGGTCGGCGTACGACTCCGGGATCGCGTAGCTGACGCGGTGGCCGCGGGCGACGAGTTCCCGGATCACTTCGAGACTCGGGTTCACATGCCCCGGGGCCGCGATGGAGAACATGGCGATGTGAGCACGCTGGGGTTCGGTCATGCGGACCACGGTAAGCGAGACGAGACGTCTCGTGCAACTCGGAATGGAATTCCGAAACATTCGAATGAGGAATCCCGGATCCGGCCGAACCGCATACGATCCGGCCACGCTCACGCACCACCCTTTTCAGCAATGGCCAGCATCAATGCACCTCAGAGGCCACACCACACCTTTTGAGCCAGTTGAATGTTTCGATAAGTTTCGAGAAATTTTCTGTTGACGACGAATCAGGACCCTCGCATACTCTCCAGCGATCGCACCTCCCGCCGAGGCGGAATCAGCGCCTCGAGGCGGACGCAAGGCACCACGACAGGTCCATCCACTTTGCCCGGGCGGCATTCCCGTTCACCGCCCGGTCTCTGGCAGAAGAGGTCGCAGTGATCAGCACATCCGCACGCCGACGTGCCCGCACGGCACTTGTGATGGGAGCGGCGGCCGTCATGGCCGCCGCCGGCACCGTCGCCATGGAGGGCACCGCGTACGCCGCCGGCACGCTCGGCGCGTCCGCGGCGGAGAAGGGCCGGTACTTCGGCACGGCCGTGGCCGCCAACCACCTGGGTGAGTCGCCCTACGTCTCCACCCTGAACACCGAGTTCAACTCGGTGACGCCGGAGAACGAAATGAAGTGGGACGCCCTGGAGAAGTCCCGCAATTCCTTCAGCTACGGACCGGCCGACCAGATCGTCAGCCACGCCCAGAGCCGGAACATGAAGGTCCGCGGCCACACGCTGGTCTGGCACTCCCAGCTGCCGAGCTGGGTGGGCTCGCTGAACGCGACCGAGCTGCGTTCCGCGATGAACAACCACATCACCCAGGTCATGCAGCACTACCGCGGCAAGATCCACTCATGGGACGTGGTGAACGAGGCGTTCCAGGACGGCAGCAGCGGCGCCCGGCGCAGCTCGCCCTTCCAGGACAAGCTGGGCAACGGCTTCATCGAGGAGGCGTTCCGCACGGCCCGCGCCGCCGACCCGGCGGCGAAGCTCTGCTACAACGACTACAACACCGACGGCCAGAACGCGAAGAGCAATGCCGTCTACAACATGGTCAAGGACTTCAAGCAGCGCGGCGTCCCGATCGACTGCGTCGGCTTCCAGTCCCACTTCAACAGCGCCTCCCCGGTGCCCAGTGACTACGAGGCCAATCTCAAGCGCTTCGCCGACCTCGGCGTCGACGTGCAGGTAACCGAGCTGGACATCGAGGGCTCCGGTTCGTCGCAGGCCGACAGCTACAGCCGCGCCGTCAACGCCTGTCTGGCCGTCACCCGCTGCACCGGCATCACGGTGTGGGGCATCACCGACAAGTACTCGTGGCGCGCGAGCGGCACCCCGCTGCTCTTCGACGGCAACTACACCAAGAAGCCTGCGTACCACTCGGTGCTGGCCGCACTCGGCGGCTCGGCAGGCACTCCCGATCCCGGCAATCCTGGTGGCGCCACCTGCTCGGTCTCCTACCGGCAGACAGCCGCCTGGGGCGACCGCTTCAACGGTCAGGTCACGGTGACGGCCGGGAGTTCGCCGATCACCAACTGGTCCGTGAACGTGACCGTCGCCTCCGCCCAGGACATCGTCACCACCTGGAACGGCAGCCCGACCTGGGACAGCAGCGGCAACGTGATGACCATGAGGCCGAACGGCAACGGCAACCTGGCGGCCGGCAGCTCCACGAGCTTCGGCTTCACCGTCATGACCAACGGCAACTGGAACGCGCCCACCCTGGGCGCCTGCACCGCCTCCTGACCCTGCCCCTGCACCGCCCCCGTCCGGCGCGGCGACCATCTACCG
>NZ_JBSGZJ010000641.1:0-2991 GCF_053610925.1 Streptomyces sp. NPDC054847
GTCGGGGCGCGCTCGGTCGCCCCGACCGCCGTCCTCGACGCCGTACTGAACGGCGGGCACAGCCCCGACGCCGAAGTCGTACGCGAGCTCCGGGTGCCGCGGACCCTCATCGGACTGATGGTCGGCGCGGCACTGGCCCTCGCCGGCACGGTCCTCCAGGGCATCACCCGCAACCCGATCGCCGACCCCGGCATCCTCGGCATCAGCCAGGGCGCCTCGGTCGGCGTGGTGCTGGCGATCGCCTTCGCCGGGGTGCACACGCTGAGCGGATACGTGTGGTTCGCCTTCGTCGGCGCGGCGATCGCCTCGGTCGCCGTGTACGCGATCGCCGCCCGTGGCCGGGGCGGCGCGACGCCCGTCAAACTGGCGCTCGCCGGCGCGGCGATCAACGCCCTGCTGGTCTCCGTGACGATGGGCGTCCTGACGACGAAGGCGGCGGCGCTGGACGAGTTCCGCTTCTGGCAGGTCGGCTCCGTCGCCGGCCGCGACGCCGAAGTGGTCGGCCAGATCTGGCCCTTCCTGCTCGTGGGCACCGTCCTGGTGATCTCCGTGGCCCGCGGCCTGGACGCGCTGGCGCTCGGCGAGGACATGGCGAAGGGCCTCGGCCAGAACGTCGCCACGGTACGGATCGTGGGCGGCGTCGGCGCGACCGTGCTCACCGGCGCCGGGGTGGCGGCGGCCGGCCCGATCGCCTTCATCGGCCTGGCCGTTCCCCACATCGCCCGCGCCGTCGTCGGCAGTGACCACCGGTGGGTGCTGCCGATGGCGGCCCTCGTCGGCCCGGTGATGCTGCTCGTCTCCGACGTCATCGGCCGGATCGTCTTCCCGCCCGGCGAGGTCCCGGCGGGCGTGATGACAGCGCTCATCGGTGTGCCGTTCCTCGTCACCCTGGTCCGCCGCAAGGCGGTGCCGGCATGAGCGCGGAGACCCTCACCGGCCGCCGGATCCGGCCCGCCGGCTACACCCTCGTCCGCACCGCCCGCGGCAGCTTCCTGCTGCACCGCCGCGCCGCCGCCGTCGCCCTCGGCCTCGCCACGGTGCTCGCCGCGGCGTGCGTCGCCTACCTCAGCGTCGGCGAGAGCTTCGTCGCCCCCGCCGAGGTGCTCAAGGTCGTCCTCGGACAGCCCTCGCCGGACGAACTCGTCGTCGGGACGCTGCGGCTGCCCCGGATGGTCCTCGGACTCCTCGTCGGCGCCGCCTTCGGCGTCGCCGGCGCGCTGATCCAGACCGTCGCGCGCAACCCGCTCGCCAGCCCCGACATCATCGGCATCAGCCAGGGCGCGAGCGCGCTCACCGTGGGCGCGATGACGTTCGGCGTCACCTCGTACTCGGTGCTGCCGTACCTGTCCGTCACCGGCGGCATCGTCGCCGCCGCGCTGGTGTACGTGTTCGCCTGGCGTGGCGGGCTGCACGCCACCCGGTTCGTCCTCATCGGCATCGGCTTCGCCATAGCGCTCCGCTCGGTCACGACGCTGTTCATGACCAAGGGCGACTACCTCGTCGCCCAGCAGGCACAGATCTGGATGACGGGGTCGCTGAACGGCCGCGGCTGGGAGGAGGCCGCGCCGCTCGGCTGGACGCTGCTCGTCCTGCTGCCCGCCGTGCTGTGGGCCGCCCGCGCCCAGCGCACCGTCTCCATGGACGACGACACCGCGACCGCCCTCGGCGTACGGCTCGGCCGGGTACGGCTCGGGCTCGTGCTCCTCGGGGTCGTACTGGCGTCGATCGCGACCGGCGCCGCCGGGCCCGTCGACTTCGTGGCGCTGCTCGCACCGCAGATCGCCCGCCGCATGACCCGCACCGCGCAGATCCCGCTGCTGTGTTCCGCGCTGCTCGGCGCAGTGATCGTCGTCCTCGCCGACCTCGCGGCCCGCCGGATGTTCTCGCCCACGGAGCTCCCGGTGGGTGTGCTGACGGCCGCGATCGGCGCCCCGTACCTGATCTGGCTGATCGTTCGCAGCCGCACCGTTGGAGGTAAGTCGTGAGCAGGCTGACGGCGCGCGAGCTGACGCTCGCCTACGAGGACCGCACGGTCGTGCACGAACTCGACCTCGCGGTCCCCGACGGCCGGGTCACCGTCATCGTCGGCCCCAACGCCTGCGGCAAGTCGACCACCCTGCGGGCGCTGGGCCGGCTGCTGAAGCCGAAGGGCGGCGCGGTCCTCCTCGACGGAGCGGAACTGTCCGCGATCCCGACGAAGAAGATCGCCCGGTCGATCGGGCTGCTGCCGCAGTCCCCGGTCGCGCCGGAGGCCATCACCGTCGCCGACCTCGTGGCCCGCGGCCGCCAGCCCCACCAGCACTGGTGGCAGCAGTGGTCGCAGGAGGACGAACGCGCCGTGACCGACGCCATGGAGCGCACGGACGTCACGGCCCTCGCCGACCGTCCCGTCGACGAACTGTCGGGTGGTCAGCGGCAGCGCGTGTGGATCGCGATGGCGCTCGCACAGGAGACGGACCTGCTGCTGCTGGACGAGCCGACGACGTTCCTCGACATCGCGCACCAGGTCGAGGTGCTCGACCTCGTACGGCAGTTGAACCACGAACGCGGCCGCACGGTCGTCGCCGTGCTCCACGACCTCAACCAGGCCGCCCGCTACGCCGACCATCTCGTCGCCATGAAGGCCGGGCGGATCGTCGCCGAAGGCGCCCCGGCCGACATCGTCACCGCCGAGCTGGTCCGCGAGGTGTTCGGCATGGAGTCGGTCGTGGTCCCCGACCCGGTGACCGGGTCCCCGCTCGTCGTGCCGGGAGCGCCGTACGCCCCGCCGGGCCGGCCCAAGACCCCCACGTCCACCTCACAGTCCGTCTGAAAGGTTTCCGTTCATGAGCACCATGCTTCGCCGCCGCGGCCTCCTCGCCGGTTCCCTGGCCCTCACCGCCGCGATGACGCTGAGCGCCTGCGGCGCGAACGACGACGCCGCCACCCCCTCCGACCCTGCGGCGTCCGGCGGCAAGCACACGGTGAAGACGGCCATGGGCGACGTCGAGG
>NZ_JBSGZJ010000642.1:0-2952 GCF_053610925.1 Streptomyces sp. NPDC054847
GTCGAGGACGGCGGTAGGGGCGACCGAGCGCGCCCCGAACGCGAGGCTGAGCAGCACCGCGAGCAGCAGGGCCGCGACGGCGGCGGCCGTCCACCCGATGCGGCGGGCCGCGAGCGCGCGTCTGGCTGACATGGGAACCAATCGAGGTGCGGTCGTGTCGGGCGTGAGGACGGGCCGAGGCCGGAGCGCAGCGCCGGTACCGGTCCGAGGTTGGTAAGGCTTGGCTAAGTCTATGCGTCCGAAAATGCGTGCCTACGGGCGGGCACAATGACCCCCATGGCCCCTCACTCCGCCCCGCGCCCCCTGACCGTCGGCTTCGACCTCGACATGACGCTCATCGACTCGAGGCCGGGCATCCGGGCCGCATTTCGCGCGCTGTCCGAGGAGACGGGCGTTCCGATCGACGCCGATCTGGCCGTCTCGCGCCTCGGGCCGCCGCTGGAGCAGGAGTTGGCGCACTGGTTCCCGGACGAGCGGATCCAGGAGACGGCCGACAGGTACCGCGAGATGTACCCGGTGTACGCGATCGCCCCGACGCCCGCGATGCCCGGTGCCCGTGAGGCCATAGCCGCGGTCCGGGAGTCCGGGGGCAGGGCGATCGTCGTCACGGCGAAGCACGAGCCGAACGCGAAGCTCCACCTCGCGCACCTCGGCATCGAGCCCGACGAGACGATCGGCTGGCTGTGGGCGGAGGCCAAGGGTGAGGCGCTGCACGAGCACGGGGCGAGCGTGTACGTGGGCGACCACATCGGCGACGTGCGGGGCGCGCGGGTCGCCGGCGCGCTCTCCGTGGCGGTGCCGACGGGTCCCTGCGACGCGGACGAACTGCGCGCGGCGGGTGCGGACGTGGTCCTCGACGACCTGACCGCGTTCCCGGCGTGGCTGCGTTCCTACCGCGCGGATCCGGCCTGACGCCGCTGCGCGGCGATGGAACGCAGCACGCCCGCGGCGGCGACCATGAAGCCGACGCCCATCAGCATGCTCACCATGTAGGCGACGGTCGGAAAGGGCTCGGTGCCCAGGAACAGCGGGGCCACCGTGACCAGAGTGGCCACGGCGCCGATGATGAACAGGACGGCACCGGCACGCACCAGCCCGTCGCCCGGGGCGGGAGCGGTGGCGGGAGGAGTAGCAGTCATTCGGCCAGGGTAGTTCCCTTGCGCGTACGAACCGACCGGGGACGTCTTGTCACCAGCCTCTGGACCATTAGCCTTGGGGGTGGCGGGTCAGGCGACCCGCTGTAGTGCTATCAAGAGCCGTTTTTCGGCGGACCGACTTGCGGTGCCCCAGCGCCCAACGAGTACGAGGACGAGGACAGACGTGCCTACCGGCAAGGTCAAGTGGTTCAACAGCGAGAAGGGCTTCGGCTTTCTCTCCCGCGACGACGGCGGCGACGTCTTCGTGCACTCCTCCGTACTCCCGTCCGGGGTAGAGGCCCTGAAGCCGGGCCAGCGCGTCGAGTTCGGTGTGGTGGCCGGCCAGCGCGGCGACCAGGCACTGTCGGTGACGCTGCTGGACCCGACGCCGTCCGTGGCGGCCGCGCAGCGGCGCAAGCCGGACGAGCTGGCGTCCATCGTGCAGGACCTCACCACGCTCCTGGAGAACATCACCCCGATGCTGGAGCGCGGCCGTTACCCCGACAAGGCGCAGGGCGCGAAGATCGCCGGCCTGCTGCGCGCGGTGGCGGACCAGCTGGACGTGTAGCCGTCCCGCGGCCGACGACATGGCACCCGGCGCGGAAGGACCCGGAGTTCCGGGTCCGGGCGCCGGGTGCGTCGTCGTTGCGTGAACGCGCGGTGCGTCAGACGAAGTCGAGCGCGCCCGGGCCGAGGGGCGGTACGAGCCCTTCCGCCGCGGCGCGTGTGAGCAGTCCGCGCACGGCGGCGTAGCCGTCGTCACCGAGGTCCGCGGTGAACTCGTTGACGTACAGCCCGATGTGACGGTCGGCGACGGCCGGGTCCATCTCCTGGGCGTGCTCGAGCACGTACGGTCGGGAGGCCTCCGGGTCGTCCCAGGCCATCCGTACGGACGTGCGGGCCGACTCGGCGAGCAGGCGCAGGGTCTCCTCGCCCAGCGACCGCTTGGCGATGATCGCGCCGAGCGGGATCGGCAGGCCCGTCGTGGACTCCCAGTACTCGCCCATGTCGGCGAGGGAGTGCAACCCGTAGTCCTGATACGTGAAGCGGGCCTCGTGGATGACGAGTCCGGCGTCGACCTTGCCGTCGCGCACGGCGGGCATGATCTCGTGGAACGGCATCACGACCACCTCGCCGACGCCGCCCGGCACGAGCTCCGCGGCCCACAGCCGGAACAGCAGGTAGGCCGTCGACCGCTCGCTCGGCACGGCGACCGTCTTCCCGCTCAGTCCCTCAGAGCCTCCGGCCCGGGAGGTGGCCCCGGCGCCCTGCTCCCGCGTGAGGACCAGCGGGCCGCAGCCCCGGCCCAGCGCGCCGCCGCACGGCAGCAGGGCGTACTCGTCGAGCACCCACGGAAGCACCGCGTACGACACCTTCAGCACGTCGTACGCGTCGGCGCCGCCGTGCTCGGCCCATCCGTTGGTGAGGTCGATGTCCGCGAACGTCACGTCCAGCGCGGGCGCGCCGGGGACCCGGCCGTGGGCCCAGGCGTCGAAGACGAAGGTGTCGTTCGGGCAGGGCGAGTACGCGATACGGAGGGTCACGGTTGCTCCTGAAGGACGGGGGCGAGCTGCTGGAACGCCTTCCGCAAAGCGGCCAGCGCCTCGCCGATGCGCCAGGCCGCGCGGTCGCGGGGGCCGACGGCGTTGGAGACCGCGCGGATCTCGACGACGGGCACGCCGTGGGCGGCGGCGGCCTCGGCGACGCCGAAGCCCTCCATCGCCTCCGCGGCGGCACGCGGGTGCCGGCGGGCGAGCTCGGCCGCCCGGGCGGCGCTGCCGGTGACCGTGGACACGGTCAGCACGGGCGCGTGGGC
>NZ_JBSGZJ010000643.1:0-2947 GCF_053610925.1 Streptomyces sp. NPDC054847
GCCGGACATCAGGACAGGGTGGGGACGATCTCGCGGACCTTGGTCGCGATCTCGGCGGGCAGCGGCGCGTAGCCGGCGTCCGTGAGGACCTTCTGGCCCTCGTCGCTCGCGGTGTAGTTCAGGAACGCCTTCAGGGTCGGCAGGGTCTCCGCCTTGTTGCCCTTGTCGCAGGCGATCTCGTACGTCACGAGGATGATCGGGTAGGCGCCCTCGGCCTTGGTCTTGTAGTCGAGGGAGAGGGCCAGGTCCTTGCCGGTGCCCTTGACCTTGGCGGCGGCGATGGCCTTGGAGGCGTTCTCGCTCGTGGCCTCGACCGGGGCGGCGGCACCGGTGTCCAGCTTGACGGTGGAGATCGACTGCGAGGTCGCGTACGACAGCTCGAAGTAGCCGATCGAGCCCTGCGTCTGCTTCACCTGGGCGGCGACACCGGAGGAGCCGTTGGCGGCCTGACCACCGGGGGCCAGCCACGACTTCGACTTGGGGTCGTGCTTCCAGTCGGCCGGGGCGGCCTCGCTGAGGTACTTGTGCAGGTTCTGCGTGGTGCCCGACTCGTCGGAGCGGTGGAAGGCCTGGATGGAGGAGCTCGGCAGCTTCGCGTCGGGGTTGAGCTTGGCGATGGCCGGGTCGTTCCACTTGGTGATCTTCGAGTCGAAGATCTTCGCGATGGTCGCGGAGTCGAGGACGAGGTTGTCCACGCCCTCCAGGTTGTAGCCGATCGCGACGGGGCCGCCGACCATCGGGAGGTTGATCCCCTGGCCGCCCTTGCAGACCTTCTTCGACTCCTCGACCTCTTCCGGCTTCAGCGCGGAGTCGGAGCCGGCGAAGGCGACCTGGCCCTGGGTGAACTTGGTGATACCGCCACCGGAGCCGATGGGCTGGTAGTTGACCTCGACACCGGAACAGGCGGCCTGGAAGTTCTTCACCCACAGGTCCATGGCGTTCTTCTGCGCGCTCGAGCCGGCCGCGAGGATCTGGTCCTTGGCGTCTTCGCACTTGATGTTCGACGCGGCGTTGGTCTTGTCGCCGCCGTCGGGGCCGGTGGCCGTGTTGTTGTCCGAGCCACACGCCGTGAGGACCAGGGCGCCGGAGATCGCGAGGGCGCCGAGCGCGGTGGCGCGAAGCCCGTTCTTGCGCTGAAGCTTCACTTTCTGGTGTTCCTTCCAGTTGCCGCCGTCCGTGGCGGCGTGCGTCGGGGTGGGGGGACCGGCGCCGTGCCGGTCACCGTCTGAGGCCGAAATTAGGCAGATGAGATGAAGCGACCGACTGGCGAGAGTGAACGCAAGGTGAACCGTGCCCGGCGACCCGGTGCCCGTTCGAATGTTCACTCGTCTGCGTGTCTGGTGCATACGCGGTGCTCCCGTGCGCTCACGCTGTGTGCAGTGTCTGGAGGAGCGCGTCGACCAGTGAGCGGTCGCGGGGCTGGGTGAGCCGGGTCCGCGCGGCGGCGGGCGGCAGCCACACGATGCGGTCGACCTCGTCGCCGGCGGCGAAGGAACCGCTGGTCGCCTCGGCGGCCCAGTAGGAGACCTGCTTGGGCCGGCCGTTCGCGAGGTAGCGGACGGTGGGGAGGCGGGCGCCGGGGACGCAGCGGTGGCCGGTCTCCTCCAGCACCTCGCGCAGGGCCGCGGCGAGGGTGTCCTCGCCGTGCTTGAGCTTGCCCTTGGGGTGGGACCAGTCGTCGTACTTGGGCCGGTGGACCAGGCAGATCTCGATGCCGCCGTCCCGGTGCGGGGAGCGGCGCCAGAGCACGCACCCCGCGGCGAGCACGGTGGCCCCGCCGTTCATGGCGCCGTGACCGCCGTGATGGCGTGCCGCCATTCCTGCTGGAAGGCGAACCTGGCCGCCTCGACCTCGTGCCGCTGGTCGGCGTGGAGCACGCCGAGGGCGTAGGCGGTGGCCGGGGCGATGCGCGGGGTGCGGGCCGCGGCGGCCGCCGCCGAGGCCGCTTCCGCAGCCTCGCGGTGCCGGTCGAGCAGGATGCCCGCATGGCACAGGGCGGGGTCGGTGCCGGGGTGCAGCACCTCCTGCGCGTAGCGGTGCAGCCGCAGCAGTCTGCGGACCTCGTGCCAGGGGGCGTCCTGCGCCTCACCGGCGGAGGCCGCGGCGAGGCCGCTGAAGAGTGCCTCCGCGTTGTACGGGTGGGCCGCCCTGCGCAGCGGCAGTTCGGCGACCGCAGCCAGCAGGCGTCGCTCGGCGGCCTCCGCGGGCAGCGCCAGGGTCTCGGCGGCCGGACCGGCGGCCGCGGGGCCGAGCGGGAGCTCGGAGGCCAGTAAAGCGACGGCGTCGGCGACCGCGTGGAAGCGTGCGGAGCCGAGCGCCTGGAGTGCGCCGGAGTGGGCGCGGGTCCGCGCGAGGGTGAGCTGCCGCTCCAGCAGCGCCGCGGCCCGGGCGGCCCCCACGGCGAGCGCGCCGTTGCCGGAGGGGGAGCCGGCCGTACGTCCGGCGCGGTCCGTTGCCGCTGTGGTCACCGTGGCACGGACGCCTCGGGAGCCCGGGCCTTCACCCGCTGCCGCCGGCGCGGCGTGGCCGTCCGCGAGCGGGACCGGTGCCGTTTCATCCGTGCCGTCCCCGTCGGCGGGGGCGCCCGATGCCCCGTTGGCCGCGTCGCCGGCGTGCGCGGTGCCCGTCGGGGCCTCCGCGGCGGCAGGGCCGGAGCCGGCCGGTCCGTGGGGACGGGACTCGGCCCCGCCCGAACCGTTGTGTGCGGCGGAGCCGTGCAGCGGCAGGCTCTCGCCGCGGGCCGGCGGCAGCGGGGCCGTGCCCGAAAGGCGGGACAGGGCGTCCAGCAGGCGGGACAGGCGTGACGTGCACGCGTGCTCCTGGGCCAGGGTCGTGGACAGCCACGCCAGCTCCGTGCGCAGGCCGTCCGCCCAGGCCGGGTCGAGCAGCGGACGGAAGGTGTGGAGCGTCCCGCTGATGCGGCGGGACGCGGCCCGCAGCGAGCGGG
>NZ_JBSGZJ010000644.1:0-2934 GCF_053610925.1 Streptomyces sp. NPDC054847
GAGGGCTATGAGCACCACCCGCAACTGGACAGCCGTCAGAACGCCTCCGGTGATCCAGACGGCTGCCAGATGGGCGGCTCGGCGCCCCGCTTCCTTCGTCCCCGCCATTCTCGTGATCACGCCGGATCGGCGGGCCGCGGTTCCCTGGCCGCCCCGGGACGCGGACGGCGCCGCAGGCTTCGGCGTCCGCCGGTGCCGGGCCGGGGCGGAGAGCCCCGGCGCGGTCCTGCGCGGTGCCGGGTCCGCCGAGGGAGCGGTACCCGTTCACCTGCGAACCCGATGCGCAACCTCGCGCAGCGGGCCGGCTGTTACGGGACCCACTCCGAGATCCGTCGCGGTCGGTTCAGCGCGGTGCTCGGATGCCGTCGATGATGCGGGTCCAGTTGTCGCCGCCGTTCCCGTCCTCGATCGCGCGCCGGTAGTGGGCCTGCACGGCCAGCGGGAGGGCGAGGTCGAGGCCGAGGGACGTGCTGGTCTCGACGATGTGGTCGGACGTCGCGCCCATCATGGTGACGGTGCTGAGGTCGCCGGGGTGCTCTCCGGCATCCAGTGCGGTGCCCGGGCTTCCTTCGCCGGCCCTCAGCATGTCGCCGATCGAGTCCGTGAGGGTGAGCAGCTCCGGCAGCGCTTCCTGGGCCTTCATCCCCGCATGGCCCAGCATCGCGGTGGCGTGCATCAGTCCGGACAGGGTGGTGAGGAACACCGTGAGGTGGGCTTGGTACATCATCTGGGCGAGTCCCGGGTCCTGCCCGAGATACTTGGGTGTACCGAGCGGTGACAACGCCGCCAGGTGACGGTTCATCACCTCGTCGGGGCCGCTGTAGTAGATGTAGGCCGCCTCTGTGCCGACCATGGGTGCCGGCGTCATGACGCCGCCGGTGAGGAAGGCGGCGTCGTGGCCTGCCGCCCAGGCCGCTGCCTCGCGGCTGCGGTCGGGAGTGTCGGAGCTCAGGTTGACGAGCGTCCGGCCGGCGAGCGATCCGGTGGCGTCGGCGAGGATGTCGTACATCGCCCGGTAGTCGGTGAGGCTGAGGATGACCAGGTCGCTCGCTTCGACCGCCTCCTGGGGTGTCGCCGCGAGCGTCGCTCCGTCGGCGACGACGCCGTCGGCGCGGGCGGCGGTGCGGTTCCAGACGGTGACCTGGTGGCCACGGGCGAGGAGGGTCCGGGTCATGGCCTGTCCCATCGGGCCCAGCCCGACGACGGTGACGGCGCTGCCTTGCGTGGTCTCGAGGTTCTGTCGTTCGTTCACCCCTCTATGCTCGGAGACTGCCACTATTCTCGGTAGTACCCACTATTTACTGCGGTACTTACCTTCTTGTAAGGGGCGATCAGTGATGGCCAAGGCGCCGAGGTGCGGGCCTTACATCTGCGGCGTCGACGCCGCGCTCGACGTGGTGAGCGGCAAGTGGAAGGGGCTGATCCTCTGGGAGCTCGACACCCATCGTGTACGCCGCTTCGCCGAGCTCCGTCGCGGTCTGCCGGGAGTGAGCGAGAAGATGCTGACCCAGCATCTGCGCGAGATGGAGGCCGACGGCCTCGTGCACCGGGAGGTCTACGCCGAGGTGCCGCCGCGGGTGGAGTACTCCCTGACCGAACACGGGCGCACCCTCAATCAAGCGCTCGCACCGCTGGGCGCGTGGGGGACCGAGCGCATCCGCCGCGAGGCCATCGAAGTGGTCGACGTGGCCGCGACCTCGCACCGCTAGGCCATTTCCTTCGGGGCATCTGATCCGTCGGGCCAGGCGCCGCCTCAACTGCCGGGGTGCGTCGGGGCTTTGAGCACCCGGGCGCCGGTTTCGGCTGCCGCGAGGTGCCGTGAGTGCAGGCGCTTCCAGCTCCGCCGGGTGAACGCCACCCCCGGCCCCCGCCTCCGTACCGGGTCATCTCCGCAGGTCCGGGATCCATCGTTGACCAGCGATTTACAGCTGCCTGCAAGATTGCTGCACGGTCACTTGCGCACGATCGTGCCGACGCCGGGTCATGCGACCGCCACGGCGTCGACACGACACCAAGGAGCGATCCACCATGCGCAAGATCCTCGCCGCGGCCGCCGTGCTGTCCGGGCTGGCGACCGCCCTCGCTGCCTTCCCCGCGCATGCGGCGGTTTCGAAGAACTCGGGTGCCTACTCCAGCTCGTTCGTGGACGGCGCCGGCGTACTCACCGACGACTTCGGTGAGCAGGCCGGTGAACTCGGCAACTCGCTCTGCTACGGCTGCGGCAACTCCTCGAACACCGACATCGTCGTCCTCTGGCAGAGCATCCTCGCCGCCGAGGACTTCCTCACCCTGAGCGAGATCGACGGGCAGTTCGGGCCTGCGACCAGGGACGCCACGAAGGCCTGGCAGCGGCGCTACGACCTCACCGCCGACGGCATGGTCGGCGACGCCACCTGGAGCAAGGCCGACGACCGGCTGAGATGGCTGTCCAGCTCACGCGTCAGCTATACCGCCAGTTACCAGTCGGGCGCGGTGACCTTCCACCGCGGCGATCCCAACATTGCTCAGGACGACGGTGCCTACAAGCTCGTCGAGGTCTACCGGTACGACCACGTGAAGTCGATGGGCGGCCTGCGCATCGAGTTCAACTCGCTGACCATTCTCTGACCGACCGACCGGAGGGGAAGCCACCATGGACAGACCCGCCGGCAGCTCGGCCTCGGCCTGCTCGCCGCAGGACTGTCGGCGCTGCTGACCGTCGCCCCGGCCCACGCGGCCTACCCCGCAACTCGGATTCGTACGGAACCAACTTCGTGGACGGGGACGGCGCCGTCACCGACGACTTCGGTGAGCAGTACGGCGAAGCCCCATAGACGCGGGGGCGGTCGCCGTGTTCCCGGTCTCCGGTGCCGCCCGCACCCGGCGCTGCACCGCGACGCGGCGGCGGTGCTCCTGCACGTCGCCTCCCGCCGGCTCCCGGCCGCCGCGCCAAGG
>NZ_JBSGZJ010000645.1:0-2920 GCF_053610925.1 Streptomyces sp. NPDC054847
AGGCACGAGCGCCGTCATCTGCACGGTCGCCGACGGCGACGCCCTCAAAACCGTGCTGCGCGGCCCGGACGGTGTCCTGTCCAGAGGCACCTACCCCGGCGCACTGATCTGCGCCAGCACCGTCGCCCCCGAGGAAGTCGTCCGCCTCGCCGACGACGTCCCCTCCGTCATGGACGTCGGCATGCTCGGCAACCGCGACCACGCCCGCGACGGCGAACTGCGGCTGTTCGTCGGCGGCGAGGAGCGGGTCTTCACCGCCGGCCGGCCCCTGCTGGAGATGCTGGGCAAGGAGGTCGTCCATCTGGGCGCACTCGGCTCCGGCATGCGGATGAAGCTGCTCCTCAATCTCCTCATGGGGATAGAGGTGCAGGCCATGGCTGAGGCCGCCGAACTGGCGGCCGTCTGCGGCCTGGACAAGCAGCTCGTTCTCAGGACCATCGCGGGCAGCGGCTTCGCCTCGCCGGTCATGTCGTTCAAGTCGCGGCGCCTGGCCACCGGGCGTTTCGACGAGCCGGACTTCCGGCTGCGCCTGATGGCGAAGGACCTCATGCTCGCCACGGAGCAGGCGGCCGCGGCAGGCCTGCACCTTCCGCTCACCGCCGCAGCCGCACAGACCCACGCCCGTGCCACCGAGCAGGGGCTCGGCGACGAGGACTGTGCCGCGGTGACCCGTGCAGTCACACCGGAACCGGGAACCCACACATGATCATCGACATCCACGGACATCTGTCCCCGCCCCAGGCGGCCGGCCGCTTCCCCATGCCCCCGAGCCTGACCGACGTCGACGGCATGCTCGCGGCCCGCGCCGAGGCCGGGATCGACCTCACCATCATCGGCAGCCCGGTGGGCGCCGGCGCGATGGCGCGGGTCCCGGGCGTGGACAACTACAAGCAGCCGCGCGACCGGCTGCGTGGTTTCCACGCCTGGATGTCGGGTCTGATCTCCCAGTTCCCGGACCAGTTGCGCGGGTACGTCTACGCCAACCCGTTCGGCGACGACGATCACCTGGAAGGGGTGCGGGAGACCCTGGCGGACCCCGCGTTCGTCGGCCTGATCACCACGTCCAGCGTCCACGGCGAGCTGCTCGGCTCGCCGCGGGCGGACTCCTTCTTCGCGCTGGCCGCGGAGGCGGGAGTCCCGGTCCTGGTACACGCACCGGCCGAACCGGCCGGCACGGAGAAGGTGGACACCATCGGCTTCGTCGAGCAGATCGGACGGTTCGGCGACGTCACCCTGGGCATGGCCATGATCGCGTTCGCGGGATGGCTGGACAAGTACCCGGACCTGCGGCTGATCGGCGCGACCGGCGGCGGCGCGATGGCGCTGCTGCCGGAGCGCCTGCAGACGGCGGCGAGCCCCCGGCACTGGGGCGGCGGAGCACCATCCTCCGCCGCCCCGGCCGCCCCCGCAGCGCCGGGGGCCGCACCCGGCCGGCCGGCCCCCGCCGCGCCGCCCTCCCTCCCGCCGTCGACCGACCCCGCCGCGGCCCTGCAGCGCATGTACGTCGACACCAGCCCGTTCAGCCCCGCGCACCTGAGCCTCAACGCGGAGGTCCTCGGACCCGAGCGGATGCTGTTCGGCAGCGACTCGCCGCCGCTGTCCGCGCCGCTGGAGGACCTGATCCGCATGATCGAGAAGCTGCCCGTGGACAAGGCGTCCCAGCAGCTCATCCTCGGCGGCAACGCCGAGACCCTCTTCGACCTCAGGAGCCGTCCGTGACCACCACGCAGGACCCCGTGACCACCGCGCAGGACCCCGTCGCCACAGCCGAGCAGTGCACCGCCGAGTTCCGGCGCAACCCGCACCCGGTCTACGCCGCCCTGCGGGACACGGCGCCCGTCTGCCCGATGAAGCCGCCGCACGGCGTCGAAACGTACCTGATCACACGGTACGAGGACGCCCGGGCCGCACTCTCCGACCCCCGGCTGAGCAAGGACATGTACGGGGCCATGGACGCCTACCGGAGAATCTTCGGCGACTCGTCGGTCTCGCTGGACGACAACATGCTCAACGCCGACGCGCCCAAACACACCCGGCTGCGCAAACTCGTCAACGCCGAGTTCACCCCGCGCCGCGTCGAGGCGCTGCGGCCGAAGATCCAGACCATCGTCGACCAGCTCCTCGACGCATGCCCCACCCGCGAACCGCTGGACCTGCTGCCCGCGTTCGCGTTCCCACTGCCGATCACCGTGATCTGCGAACTGCTCGGCGTGCCGCCCGAGGAACGGGCCCACATGCAGCGCCTGTCCACCACAGTGGCGCAGACAGGCTTCAGCAAGGAAGCCAAACAGGCCCAGCAGAAGGCGGAAGAGGACCTGCACGCCTACTTCACCGAACTCGTCGCGCGCAAGCGCGAACACCCGGGCGACGACCTGCTCAGCGCGCTCACCGAGGCCCAGGACCAGGACGGCGGCCTCACGGAGAACGAGCTGATCTCGACGGCGTTCCTGCTGATGTTCGCCGGCCACAAGACGACCGCGTACCTCATCGGCAACGCCGTCCACCACTTCCTGGCCCATCCCGCACAACTGCAGGCCGTGCGGAAAAACCCGGAACTGATCGGCCCCGCGGTGGAAGAACTGGTGCGCTACGACGGCTCGGTGGAAAGCGCCACGTTCCGGTTCGCGACCGAGGACGTGGAAATCGGCGGTACGCAAATCCCCAAGGGCGCACTGGTACAGATCTCGCTCCTCTCGGCGAATCGCGACCCACGGAAGTTCGACGCCCCGGACGACTTCGACGTGAACCGGCCGGGAAACACGCACCTCGGGTTCGGCCACGGCAGCCACTACTGCCTGGGCGCACCACTGGCCCGGCTGGAGATGCAACTGGCCCTCACCAGCCTCTTCGGCCGGTTCCCCAGGATCGCCCTGGCCGCTCCCGAGGCCGGCCCGAAGTGGATGGAAGTCCCCTTCCCGGC
>NZ_JBSGZJ010000646.1:0-2917 GCF_053610925.1 Streptomyces sp. NPDC054847
ACCCTCTCCGGACCCGGAACAGGCGTATCAACTCCTTGACACAGTCCGGGAGCTGGGCAATTGTGTCACTACCTTGATACACCTGATGGACGGAGAAAGGTGGTCGGCATGTCTGCTGCCTCGACGGCGGAAGGCACCTGGCGCACGTGGATCGACACCCCCGTCCGATGGGCGGGCGCGGCGGCCGGCATCGCGGTCGGCGCACTCGTCGACTTCAGCCCGGAGCCGGACGTCCAACTCCTCTACGCCTTCCCCGCGTTCGGACTCTGCGTCATGGCCGGCGTCCTGGCGGCCGATCTGATCGCCCGCCCGCGGCGCGACTGGATACGGGTGGCGGAAGTGAGACCCCGCCGCGTCCGCGACCATGTGCCCCGCGCCCTCGCGGCGTTCCTCGCCGCGCAGGCGCTGATCCTCACGGTGCTCGTCGTCATCGCCGCGAGCACGGCATCGGCGGACTCCAAAGGCCGCTCCGGAAGGGCCCTGGCCGTCGAGTGCCCGGCCGGGTCCCAGCTCCTCGGCCCCTGGCCCGGCCTCTACTACGCCTGGCCGGCACTGGGCGGCATGGCCCTCGGCACCGTCGCCTGCGCGCTGCTGCTGCGCCGCGTGACCTTGCGCTCCCAGACGGACGACCAGCGCCGGATCCAGGCACGCGCGGCGGTCGGCGCCTGGGGAGTCCTGGTCACGGCCCCGCTCTTCGCCGTCTCGTTCACAATGGCCGTCGTCGTACTGAGCCTGTCCTGCGCGGGCGTGGCGAAGGTCTTCGCCCTGACGGCGCTCGCCCTCACCGCCTTCACCTCGGCACTGAGCGGCTGCCACTGCCTGGGCGTCCTCCTGATCCCCCAGGCCTACACGGAGGCGAAGTCATGACCGCGCACAGCGTCCGCATCACCGTCAACCACGCGGCGCCCGTCCCGCCCTACGAACAGGTCCGGGCCCAGCTCGCCGACCTCATCTCCGTCGGCCGGCTCCGCCAGGGCGACCGGCTCCCCTCCGTCCGCCAGCTCGCCGCGGACCTCGGCCTCGCCAACAACACGGTGGTCCGCGCCTACCGCGAACTGGAGACAGCCGGCCTGGTCAGAACCCGCCGCGGCTCCGGCACCCAGGTGATCGCGCCTCCGTCGATCGCCGACTCCAAGGAGAAACTCGCGGAACAGGCCGGCCTCTTCGCAATCGCGGCACGCCGGCTCAACGCGACGGACGAGGAGGCACTCGCGGCGATCCGGCACGCACTGGCGTCGACGGACGGCGTCTGAGTTTATAGGGGTACAGTTTATAGAAGCGTACCCCTACAAATACGGGATGGAGTGATCATGCTGCTCAAGCCCGCTGACATGTTCGACCGCGAGTACGAGTGGTCCGCCCTCTCCCGGTTCATCACCGACGAACAGCCGGGCGCCACGTTGGGGGTCGTCTCAGGCCGACGCCGCCAGGGCAAGACGTTCCTGCTGGACGCGGCCTGCCGCGCGGGCGGCGGATTCTACTTCGGTGCGACCGAGGCCACCGATACGGAGTCGCTCCGAAGGATCGGCGCGGCACTGACGGAGCACTCCCGCCCCGCCACCCCGTACCACTTCGCGAACTGGTCGGAGGTCATCGACGCCCTCCTCGCCCTGGGAGCCGACCGACCGGTTCCCGTGGTCATCGACGAGTTCCCGTACCTGGTGAAGGGCAATCCGGAGCTTCCTTCGATCATCCAGGAGGGGCTGCGCCCGCTGAGGGACGAGCGCACCAACTCCCGTACGCGGCTTCTGCTGTGCGGCTCGGCCCTGTCGTTCATGGGCAAGCTGCTGTCCGGGAACGCGCCGCTGCGGGGACGCGCAGGGCTCGAACTCGTCGTCAGGACGCTCGACCACCAGCTCGCGGCGGACTTCTGGAACATCCCTGACCCGCGGCTCGCCCTCCAGGTCAACGCGATCGTCGGCGGCACGCCCGCCTACCGGCGTGAGTTCGCCCGCGGTGACAGTCCGTCCGGCCCCGACGATTTCGACGACTGGGTCGTCCGAACAGTGCTCAACCCCGAGACTCCACTCTTCAGAGAGGCGCGTTACCTCCTCGCTGAGGAGCCGGATCTGCGTGACACCGCCCTGTACCTGTCCGTTCTCAGCGCCGTCGCCGACGGCAACTCCACACGCGGCGGCATGGCCGGCTACCTGGAGCGCAAAGCGACGGACATCGCACACCCCATCACGGTCCTGGAGGACGCCGGGCTTCTCCACCGGGATGCGGATGCCTTCCGTGAGAACCGCTCCACCTACCGGATCGCCGAACCCCTTATCGCCTTCTACCACGCCGTTATGCGCCCCGTCTGGGACCAGTTGGAACGTCCGGGCAGCGCCGCCCGCGTCTGGCAGGCGAGCCGCCGCCGTTTCGTGAGCAACGCTCTCGGTCCGCACTTCGAGCAGGTCTGTCGCGAGTGGGCGCTGCACCACGCCGATCCGGAATGGCTCGGGGGCCTCCCGGCGCGCGTGGGCCACGGCGTGGTTCACGACGCTGCGACGCGCAAGGGCCACGAGGTGGATGTCGCGGTCGTAGGAATTCCGGAAGGCAGCGGCAAGCCACCGTTGCTGGCCATCGGCGAGGCCAAGTGGAACGATGAGATCGGCGCGGCTCACATTCAGCGCCTCGAGCACGTGCGGGACTTGATCACACGATCGGGGCGTTACGACACGACGCACACGCGGCTTCTGTGCTTCAGCGGTGCAGGCTTCAACGGCAAGGCCCGTGCGGCGGCTGAAGCGTCGCGAGACGTGGGCCTGGTGGATCCGGCGATGCTGTACGGGAGGTTCTGAACCGCCGCGACTTCGGCCCGCGTGCCAGTGACATGTCCGACCGTGCTGCACGACCACTGACACATCCCGGCGGCACCGGCCGCGCTGGGTCCAAGGCACCGTGCCGAAGGGGCGGCACCGCGTCGCAT
>NZ_JBSGZJ010000647.1:0-2908 GCF_053610925.1 Streptomyces sp. NPDC054847
CTCGCCTGCTGGTCGAGGGCGGCGCCGTGGTGTGCCGGGCCTGGCCTTCCCCCAAGGCCGACGGACCGGCGTCAACCGTCCGAAGGGCTCTTCTCGCGGTTCAGGTAGTTGTAGACGGTGAAGCGGCTGACGCCGAGCGCGCCGGCCACCGTCTCCACGCCGTGGCGCACCGAGAACGCGCCGCGCGCCTCCAGCGTCCTGACGATCGACTGCTTGCTCCTGCGGTCGAGTTCGGCGAGCGGCCGGCCGTGCTGCCGCTCCAGGGCCGCGAGGATGTGGTCCAGCGAGTCCGCGAGCTGCGGAAGCCGCACCGCGAGGACCTCCTCGCCCTCCCAGCTGAGGACGACGTCGTCCTCAGCTGCCTCGCCGGGCTCGATCAACACCCCGCCCATGGCGTCGACGAGAGGCTTCACCGCTTGGGCGAGCGCGTGGTCGAGCGCCGTCATCCCTGGCCCTCCACCACGTTGACCTGGAGGGAGACCCGGGTCGCGCCGTTCTCCAGCGCCTTGCGCAGCAACGCGTCGACGGCGCCGAGCACCTGCTCCGCGCCGCCCTCCGCGGTGTTGCCGAACGGTCCGACGTCCACCGCGTCCAGGTCCGCGCCCTGCACGACCTCGCGCACCGCCACGGCGTGCGGCGGTGGCTCGTCCAGGTCGAACGGCTCCGTCGTGAACTCCACTCTCAGTCGCACCATGCCTCCACGTTAGGGCCTGTCCCTTAGGCCTTGACCCGCTCCCCCTTCACCGGCGCCGGACGAGAACGCGCGCCACGGCGCGACGGACCGGCGGCGGTCCCGCGTAGAGCAGACGACGAGAGCCACGCCGGTCCCGGTTCCGTCCGGACCGGTGGCACAGGGAGGGGTCTGCATCATGACAGGACGCGTAGGCAGGGGTGTCAAGGCGACGGCGGCCGCCGCCATGGCGGTCGCGGCGCTCACCGCCTCGCAAGGGCCCGGGACCGCCGTCCCGGCCGGGCAGCGGCAGCCGCTGCCGACAAGAGGGACCGTCTCCGGCGACAGCGTGTACCGCACCGAGCTGCCGCCGCTGCGGACGCCGGGGCCGGCGGACCTCCGGGCGCCGGGGGTCCACGCCGCACCGGCGGCCGGGGCGCTCCCCGCGACGGTGTTCGCCGCGTACCGGGCCGCCGAGGCCGCACTCGCGCGCAGCGCTCCGGGCTGCGGCCTGCGGCTGCAGCTCCTCGCCGCGATCGGCCAGGTCGAGTCCGGGCAGGCCCGCGGCGGACGTGTCCTCCCCGACGGCACCTCGCTCTCCCCGATCCTCGGCCCGCGGCTGGACGGCAACGGCTTCGCGCTCATCCGGGACAGCGACGGCGGGGCGTACGACGGGGACACGGTGTACGACCGTGCCGTGGGGCCCATGCAGTTCATCCCCTCCACCTGGGCGCACTGGGGCGCCGACGGCAACGGCGACGGCCGTGCCGACCCGGGGAACATCTTCGACGCGGCGCTCGCGGCCGGGCGGTACCTGTGTGCGGGAGGGCGGGACCTGTCGGAGCGGGCGGGTCTGGAGCGCGCCGTCCTCGGCTACAACCACTCCTTGGCGTACCTGCGGACGGTGCTGGCCTGGTACGCGTACTACCTCGGCGGCCACCGGGTGGTGCCGGACGACCGCGGCCCGTCCGCCGGGCCCGCCCGGTCCGTCCCGGCCGCTCCGGAGCCGCGGCGCACCGGTGGGCCGCGTCCTGCGGCGACACCGTCGCCCACGGAGGCGCCCGCCTCGCCCCGGCCGGCCGGCCGGCCCTCCTCCTCGCCCTCCCCGCGCCCGAGCGGCACCGCGCCGGCCGGCGGTCAGGAACCGGCGGAGCCGTTGCTGCCCCTCCCCGACGTGCGACCGCCCGGCGACGGCCTGCTGCCGGACGGGCCCGGCGGACTGACCAGCAACGGAACGGACTCGATGGACGCAGGCCCCTCCACAATCCCGGATACCGGGCGGTAATGTCGCCACCCGCCGGACAGGGACGCGACCGGCGGTGCGAGCGAAGGGGCCCTCATGGCTACGGACATGCAGCCTGCCCAGCCCGACGGGCCGGGCCGGGAGTCCAAGGAACGCTGGCAGCGCGCCTGGAGTCACCGCGAGGACCTGCTCAAGGTGGCCCGCCGCCGGTCGGTCAGCGCGGAGGACGCCGAGGACGCCGTGCACGAGGCGATGCTGCGTGCCGCCGAGCACCCGGACCTCGACGACGAGCGGCTGGGCGCCTGGCTGACGACGGTGACGATGCGGCTGTGCGTGGACCGCCACCGCCAGGTCCACCGGGAGGCGCAGGTGCGCAGCAGCCCGAGGCTGCATCCCCCGGGCCCGGTCCCCGTCGAGGAGGCGGTGTGCGACCGCGCGGAGGCGCGCTGGCTCGCGGTCCGCAGCTCGGAACTGCCCGCCCGGCAGGCGGAGGCGCTCTGGCTGAAGGCGGAGGACCTCGACGTCGGGCAGGTCGCCACCAAGATGGGCCTGAGCTACCGCACCGTCGAGTCCCTGCTGGCACGCGCCCGCCGCACCCTGCGCAACTCGCTGGCGGCGACGCTCGGGCTGGCGCTGTGGTTGTGCGGCCGGGGCAGGCCGGGCAGCGGGGGCAACGCCCAGGCGGTGGCGCTCGCCTCGACGGCGGTGACGCTCGCGGTGGCCGGCCTGGTCCTGCCGCACGTCCATGACGGCGACGCCCCCTCGCCGCGGCCGGCGACGCAGCCGGCGGCGACGGAGGCGGCCGGGTCCGGGGCGCCGGAACCCGACCGCACGGGTGCGCCGGGGAACGCCGCCCCGTCGCCCGCCCCCACCCCGGGGGCGTCCGGCGGGGCCCACCCCGCCGGCGAGCGCGGCCTGCCGCTGCCGGAACTGCCCGGCGTGCCGCTGCCGGCGCTGCCGCTGTCGACGCCGCCGGTGTCGGGGCTGCCCGTGCC
>NZ_JBSGZJ010000648.1:0-2895 GCF_053610925.1 Streptomyces sp. NPDC054847
CCACGGCCGCCGGGGACGGTGCGGTGGCCGTCAGCGCGCCGGCCGCAGGTGCACGATGTCGCCCGCGCTCACCGAGTGCCGTTCGCCGTCCGCGGTGGCGAGGACCAGCCTGCCGTCGCCGTCCAGGGCGACGGCCTCGCCGGTCAGGGCCGTGCCGCCGGGCAGCTCGGCCCGCACGTCGCGGCCGAGGGTGGCGCAGCCGGCCGCGTACGCCTCCTGGAGCCCGCAGGCGGCCGGGTCGCCGCCGGCGGTGCGCCAGGCGGTGTACCACTTCTCGAGGGAGCGCAGGACCGCCCGCAGCAGGGGGTCACGGTCGGTGGACACGGCGTCGGCGAGGGCAAGGGAACCCGAGGTGGGGACGGGCAGCTCGTCGGCGTGGAGGGAGACGTTGATGCCGAGTCCGAGCACCACGCCGTCGTCCCCGGCGCGCTCCGCGAGGATGCCGCCGGCCTTGCGTTCCTCGCCGTCGACGACGACCAGCAGGTCATTGGGCCATTTGAGGGACATGTCCGTGCCCGCGGCTCGCGCGAGCGCGGTCGCGGCCGCGACACCGGCGAGCAGCGGCAGCCAGCCCCAGCGCGTCACGGGCACGTCGGGGCCGGGCCGCAGGAGTACAGAGAAGAAGAGGCCGGAACGGGCAGGAGCACTCCAGGTGCGGTCCAGCCGGCCCCTTCCCGCGGTCTGCTCCTCCGCCACGAGCACCGCCCCCTCCGGCAGGGAGACGGCCCGTGCGGCCAGGTCGGAGTTGGTGGAGCCGGTGGACGCCACCACGTCCAGCGAGGTCCACAGGCCGCCGGGCACGATGACGGCGCGGCGCAGGACGGAGGCGTTCAGAGGGGGCCGCTCGAGGTCGGACCAGCGGCTCTCGGGCGCATTCGGAGGCGTCATGCAAGCCAGGTTAGGTGTGGCCAACGCCGCACTGCTGAACGGTATCCGCGCCGATACGCTACGAGTCAGTAGCAACCGATCGTTAACACGTCCCGGTAACCCAGTCCCCGTAAGCCGTCCCCGTGACCAGCCAGGGAGCCGCATCCCGATGTCCGAGCCGGAAAACGCCCTCTCCCAGAATCCGAGCAGCCACACCACCGCGGGAAAGATCGCGGATCTTCAGCGCCGTATCGAAGAGGCGACGCATGCCGGCTCCGCCCGTGCGGTGGAAAAGCAGCACGCGAAGGGCAAGTTGACGGCCCGGGAGCGGATCGATCTGCTGCTGGACGAGAACTCCTTCGTGGAGCTCGACGAGTTCGCCCGCCACCGCTCGACCAATTTCGGGCTGGAGAAGACACGGCCGTACGGGGACGGCGTCGTCACCGGTTACGGCACGGTCGACGGCCGCCCGGTCGCGGTCTTCTCGCAGGACTTCACCGTCTTCGGCGGCGCTCTCGGCGAGGTGTTCGGACAGAAGATCATCAAGGTGATGGACTTCGCGCTGAAGACCGGCTGCCCGGTCATCGGCATCAACGACTCGGGCGGCGCCCGTATCCAGGAAGGCGTCAGCGCGCTGGGCATGTACGGCGAGATCTTCCGCCGCAACACCCACGCCTCCGGCGTCATCCCGCAGATCTCGCTGGTCGTCGGCCCCTGCGCGGGCGGCGCGGTCTACTCGCCGGCCATCACCGACTTCACGGTCATGGTCGACCAGACCTCGCACATGTTCATCACCGGCCCCGACGTCATCAAGACCGTCACCGGCGAGGACGTCGGCTTCGAGGAACTGGGCGGCGCCCGCACCCACAACACCACCTCCGGTGTCGCGCACCACATGTCGGGCGACGAGAAGGACGCGATCGAGTACGTCAAGTCCCTGCTGTCGTACCTGCCGTCCAACAACCTCTCCGAGCCGCCGTCCTTCCCCGAGGAGGCGGACACCGCGGTCAGCGAAGAGGACCGCGAGCTGGACACGCTGATCCCGGACTCGGCGAACCAGCCGTACGACATCCGCACCGTCATCGAGCATGTCCTGGACGAGGGCGAGTTCCTCGAGACCCAGTCGATGTTCGCCCCGAACATCGTCACCGGTTTCGGCCGGGTCGAGGGCTTCCCGGTCGGCATCGTCGCCAACCAGCCGATGCAGTTCGCCGGCTGCCTGGACATCAACGCCTCCGAGAAGGCCGCACGCTTCGTGCGCACCTGCGACGCGTTCAACGTCCCCGTGCTGACCTTCGTCGACGTCCCCGGCTTCCTTCCGGGCGTGGACCAGGAGTACGGCGGCATCATCCGCCGCGGCGCCAAGCTGATCTACGCCTACGCCGAGGCCACCGTCCCGCTGATCACCGTCATCACCCGCAAGGCGTTCGGCGGCGCCTACGACGTCATGGGGTCCAAGCACCTGGGCGCCGACCTCAACCTCGCCTGGCCCACCGCCCAGATCGCCGTCATGGGCGCCCAGGGCGCGGTGAACATCCTGCACCGCCGCACCATCGCCGCCGCCGAGGGCGCCGAGGAGCAGGAAGCGACGAGGGCACGGCTCATCCAGGAGTACGAGGACGCGCTGCTCAACCCGTACACGGCGGCCGAACGCGGCTACATCGACGCCGTGATCATGCCCTCGGAGACCCGGGCACAGATCATCAAGGGCCTGCGCCAGCTCCGCACCAAGCGGGAAAGTCTGCCCCCCAAGAAGCACGGGAACATCCCCCTGTAGGGGCTCCGGGACACGAGGAAGGGACGCGACGATGATCAGGGTCGTACGAGGAAACCCGACTCCCGAGGAGCTGGCCGCCGCACTGGCGGTGGTCCAGGCCCGCGCCGCGGCGAGCGCCGGTGCCGCGGCCGGGGAACCGCGGATGCCGGAGGGATGGTCGGATCCGGCGCGCATCGCCCGCAGCAGCCGGCCGCTGCCCGGTCCGCGAGCGTGGGCACGCAGCTACTGGCCGGTGTGACGGCGCGGTGAGC
>NZ_JBSGZJ010000649.1:0-2841 GCF_053610925.1 Streptomyces sp. NPDC054847
GCCACGGCCATGGCGGCGGCAGCCCGTATCGATCGGCCCGTCATGAACGTCCACCCCTGTTGAAGATCAGCTGTTATTGCAAACGTCTCGCATTAAACAGCATGTAAGGGCGCGACGGAACAGGGGGTATTACAGGCCGCGTCTACGGAGCCTGAAGATCGACGAGGGCCGCCAGTGCCTCCTTGTGCCGTCCGGGCGTGCCGAGCGCGATCTCGTCGGCCTTGGCGCGCTTGAGGTACAAGTGGGCGGGGTGTTCCCAGGTCATGCCGATGCCTCCGTGCAACTGCACGCACTCCTCGGCCGCGTGGACCGCGACCCGTGAGCAGTACGCCTGGGCGACGGCCACCGACAGCGCCGCCTCCGGACTACCGGTGGCCAAGGCGTCGGCGGCGGCACGAGCGGCCGCCCGCGCGGAGACGACCTCGAGCCACAGCTGCGCCATGCGGTGTTTGAGCGCCTGGAACGAGCCGACGGGACGGTTGAACTGGTGCCGTTCGCCGGTGTGCCGGACGGTCTCCTCCAGGCACCACTCCGCGAGACCGAGCTGCTCGGAGGCGAGCAGGCCTGCCCCGGCGAGCAGGCCACGGCGCACGGCAGCGGAGCCCGCCGCGGCGTCCGCCAGTCGCGTGCCGCCTTCCCCAGCGGTGACGGCCGCGAGGGGACGCGTGAGGTCGAGCGGGGTCAGCGGTTCGACGACGGCCTGCGCCGCCTCTACCGCGTACAGCCCGTCGGCCCTGAGCACCAGCAGTACATCGGCCGTCGCCGCGTCGGCGACACCCGTGATACGCCCGGCGCCGTCGGGCAGCGGACCGTCCGGCGCCGTGGACAGCGGCACGGCCACGACGGCCGTGCGCCGGCCCTCCGCCAGTTCCGCGAGCAGCGCGGCCACGGCCTCCGTCTCCGTGTCGAGCGACAGCAGCGCCTGCGTCGCGACGACCGAGCTGGTGAGGTACGGCGCGGCGACGACGCCGCGCCCCAGCTCCTCCAGGACGACCGCGGCCTCCCGGTGGGACGCGCCCTGGCCACCGAGCTTCTCGGGGACGAGCAGCCCGGCGGCGCCCATCTCGGCGGCGAGCGAACTCCACAGCCGCGGGTCGTAGGGTGAGCCGGCCTCGGCGCGGGCCGCGAGTGCCGCCGTGTCGCCGCGGGCGGCGACGAGGGACCGCACGGCGGCGCGCAGGTCGTCCTCGGTCTCCGAGTAGAGCAGATCAGTCATCGCGCGAGGTCCTTCCAGGCGACGTCCTTGTCGTTGCGCGGCTCGGAGGGAAGCCCGAGGACGCGTTCGGCGACGATGTTCAGCAGCACCTCGGTGGTGCCGCCCTCGATCGAGTTGCCCTTGGACCGCAGATAGCGGTAGCCGGCATCACGTCCGGTGAAGTCGACGAGCTCGGGCCGGCGCATCGTCCAGTCGTCGTACAGCAGCCCTTCCTCGCCGCGCAGTTCGACCTCCAGGCCGCTGATCGCCTGGTTGAGGCGGGCGAACGCGAGCTTCATCGCGCTGCCCTCGGGGCCCGGCTGGCCGGCGACGAGCTGCTGGCGCAGCCGCTCCCCCGCGAGCCGGGAGACCTCGGCCTCGACCCACAGTGTGAGGAGCCGCTGGTGCAGGTCGTGGGTGCGCAGCTCGGGGCGCTCGCGCCAGGTCCTGGCGATGGGGCCGATCATGCCGCCCTCGCGGGGCAGCCGCATGCCGCCGATGGCGACGCGTTCGTTGTTCAGCGTGGTCTGCGCCACCTTCCAGCCCTCGCCGACCTCGCCGAGCCGGTGCGCGTCGGGGATGCGCACGCCGGTCAGGAAGACCTCGTTGAACTCCGCCTCGCCGGTGATCTGGCGCAGCGGCCGGACCTCCACACCGGGGTCGGTCATGTCGCAGACGAAGTAGGTGATGCCCCGGTGCTTGGGCAGGTCGGGGTCGGTGCGGGCGATGAGGATCGCCCAGCGTGCGACGTGCGCGCTGGAGGTCCACACCTTCTGGCCGTCGACGATCCAGTCCCCCGAGTCCCCGTCGCGTACGGCGCGGGTGCCGAGCGCCGCCAGGTCGGAGCCGGCCCCGGGTTCGCTGAACAGCTGGCACCAGACCTCCTCACCGGTCCACAGGGGGCGCAGGAAGCGCTCCTTCACCTCCTGGGAGCCGTACTTGAGGATCGTGGGCGCGGCCATGCCGAGTCCGATGCCGATTCGGCGCGGGTCGTTGTCGGGCGCTCCGGCGGCGGCCAGTTCGGCGTCCACGACGGCCTGAAGGGAGCGGGGGGCGCCGAGGCCGCCGAGGCCCTCGGGGAAGTGGACCCAGGCGAGGCCCGCGTCGAAGCGTGCCCTCAGGAAGTCGGCGCGGTCGGTGGTGGCCGGCGGGTGCGCGGCCAGCAGCTTGCTGGTGCGGTCGGTCAGTTCGGCTGCGTCCGTCATCGGCCCGCTCCGTCCGGAACGACGACCAGGCGGCCGGTGGTGGTGCCGTCGGCGACGCGCTGCACGGCCCCGGCGGCGTCCTTGAAGGCGACCCGGTCGCTGATGAGCGGTTTGATCAGACCCTTGGCCGCGTAGTCGGTGAGCGTCCGGTGGCAGCGGCCGATGGCGCCCGGGTCCTTGGTGGCGTACAGGCCCCAGTGCAGGCCCATGATCGAGTAGTTCTTGACCAGGGCGTGGTTGAGGGCGGGGGCCGGAATGTCGCCGCTGGCAAAGCCCACGACGACGATGCGGCCCTCGAAGGCCACGCACTTGGCGGACTTGGCGTACGCGTCGCCGCCCACCGGGTCGTAGACCACGTCCGCGCCGCGTCCGCCGGTCGCCTCCTTCACGGCGGCGACGATGTCGTCGGTGCGGCGGTCGATGACGACGTCGCAGCCCAGC
>NZ_JBSGZJ010000650.1:0-2819 GCF_053610925.1 Streptomyces sp. NPDC054847
CGGGGGGATTTCCCCGGGGGCCGCTTCAGGTGGGCGTGGTGGGCGTCAGGTCACCGACAGGGCGCCGTCCACCGCCACGACCGTGCCGTTGGCGTACCCGGCCTCCGGACGGGTCAACTGGACGATCCACCAGGCGATGTCCTCCGGCCGGCCCACCCGGCCCGCCGGGATCCGCTCCGCCATCTGCGCGAGGAACGCCTCGTACGCCTCCGCCGGCATCCCGGCCCGCACCCCCACACCGGTGTCCACGACACCGGGCGCGACACCGACCGAGCGGATGCCGCGCGGCGCGAGCTCGACGGCCCAGGTGCGGGTCAGGAAGTCGAGCGCCACCTTCGCCATCCCGTACACCGAGTTCTCCGGCCAGGCGCGGCGGCCCAGCGAACCCGCGGAGCTGACGTTCACCACGACCCCGCCGGCGGCCTCGAGCGCGTCCAGGGCCGCCTGCGTCAAAAAGACCGGCGCGAGCAGATTCGTGCCCAACTGCTCCCGCACACCATCGCGTTCCAGAGCGTCCAGGGGCGCGAATGCGGTGACCGCCGCATTGTTCACGAGAACATCGAGACGGCCGAATTCTTCGAGCGCCGTCCGGACAATCAGAGCGGGCGCATCGTGGTCGTGGACATCGGCGACCAGAATGCGAATTCGGTCGTGCCCGTCCGCTGTTTCCTTCAGCGTCGATTCACTGCGTCCGACAATGAGCACATGCGCGCCGTCGTCCGCGAAAGCACGAGCCGTGGCGGCGCCGATTCCCGTGCCGCCGCCGGTGACGACGACCGATTTCCTCACCTGGTCCGTCATCGCGGCCTCAGGAGCACAGGGCGGTGTTGACACCGCGGATGACGGCCTGCTCGGCCTCCGGGCCGAAGTCCTTGTCGCCGATCGTGAACGACAGCTGCACCCGGGCCGACCGGTCGCGGGTGGTGGCCGCGAACGTGGCGTAGCCGGGGATGCCGGCGCCGTGGCCCCACAGGTCCAGGTCGTCGTCGTTCTCCAGCTTCATGATGCCCAGGCCGTAGCCGATGCCCATCGGCAGGTTCTCGATCATCTCCGGCGGCAGCGGCGTCGTCATCTCGGTGAACTCCGGCTCGTTCAGCAGCGTCCCGTCGAACAGGGCGCAGAAGAACCGGTCCAGGTCCGCCGTGGTGGAGATGATCTCGCCCGCGCAGCCGGCCTCCGAGGGGTTCATCAGCGTCACGTCGACCGGCTCGCCGCCGATCTGCATGTAGCCGCGGGCGTGCGGGCCGGGGATGTTCGGGTCGTCGCCCGGCAGCGTCGTCTCCGTCAGCCCCAGCGGCTCGAGGACCCGCTCGGTGATCTCCTCGCGGTAGGAGCGGCCGGTGATCTTCTTGATGAGCAGGCCGACGATGAAGTAGTTGGTGTTGCAGTACGCGAACTTCGTGCCCGGCTCGAACTCCAGCGGCTTGGCCGCCGCGATGGCGATCAGGTCCTCGGGCTCGTAGTGCTTGTAGCGGTCGCGCAGGAACCGGTCGCCCGGCTTCTGGAACGAGTCCATGTAGTTGTACAGGCCGCTGGTGTGCTGCATCAGGTTCCGGACGGTGATCTTCTCGCCGTACGGGAGCAGCCCCGGCAGGTAGGACTCCACACTCCGGTCCAGGTCCAGGCGGCCCTCGGCGACCAGCTGCAGCACCACCACGGCCACGAACGGCTTGGTGATGCACGAGATACGGAACCGGCCGTCCGCGGGAACCGGCCGGTCCGAGCCCAGCTCCGCGATCCCGGAGGTGACGACGAAGGAGTTGTCCCCCCGGGTGACCCGGAACTGCACGCCGGCCGCGCCGGCCTGGACCAGCCGGTCCGCCGCTGCCTGCACGGCCTGCTGAAGAGCCGAGACCCCCGGCCGGTCGATCGTCGTCTGCGTCATGCGTGAAACCCCCATCGGGTGGCGAATCGGTCCGTGCGCGGGGCCCGGAGTGTCCGGCTGCGGCGCCGTCCGCCACAAGGGCGGCACTTCGCGACACGACCCGGCTCCTGCGCAGGCAATGACGTACGCGGCCCAACGTGGCCGCCCGCGATGGAGGCCCGCCCGCACGCCGCTGGAGCGTTGCTCGCGCACCGGGCCCGCCCCGCCCCGGCGCCCCTGGTGCCCCGGCGCCGTCCGCGCCTTGCCGAGAGACCGTCGAGCGGCCTTCCACGGTTTCTCGAGCGCGGCAGCACAGCGTGGCATGCGACACCCGACCGGTGCCTGCCGGCGCTGGTGCCCTCCCGGCAGGCACAGCCGGTCGCGGCATCACGCCACCCGGAGGAGGACCACGCCGTGCCGCGATTCACGTATCCGGAACTGCCCCTGGACGGACTGCTGCGCCGGGCCGCCGTCCGGGATCCCGACGGCACCGCCCTGGCCCGCGGGCCGCACACCCTCACCTACGCCGAACTCGACGCCCGCGCGGACCGCGTCGCCCACTACCTCCTGCGCGCCGCGCCCCGGCCCACCACCGTCGGCGTGGCGAACACCCTCGACACCGCGTTCGCCGCCACCTACTACGGCACCAGCCGCAGCGGCCACACCATCGCCCTGGTCAACCCGCTCATCGGGGAGGCGGCGCTGCGGCACGTGTTCACCGCCGCCGCGATCGAGATCGCGTTCGTGCCCCGCGCCACCGCCGAACTGCTCACCAAGATGCGCGAGGAACTGCCCCGCCTGCACACCCTCGTCGTCACCGACGCCGACGACGGCGTGGTCCCCGCCGACGCGACTCCCCTCCACGTCGCCCTGGACGGCGCCGGCGACGGGCCGGCCGCCCCCCCCCACCGGCCCGCCCCCCCGGCCGACACCCTGACCCGGGCGCTGATCCACC
>NZ_JBSGZJ010000651.1:0-2806 GCF_053610925.1 Streptomyces sp. NPDC054847
GCCTTACTTCAGCTGGTCAGCTGTCGGGGCAGAGCGTCAGCTCTGGCCGCCGGCCAGCTTCTCGCGCAGGGCGGCAAGCGCCTCGTCCGACGCCAGGGCGCCGGAGTTGTCGTCCGACTCCGAGGAGTACGAACCGCCGGAGGCACCCGCGGGGGCACCGGCCGGGGCAGCGGTGCCACCCTCGGCAGCGGCGGCCTCGTCGGCCTCGCGGGACTTGATGACCTGGGCCTGGTGCTGCTCGAAGCGCTGCTGCGCCTCGGCGTACTGCGTCTCCCACGCCTCGCGCTGGGACTCGAAGCCCGGCAGCCAGTCGTTGGTCTCCGGGTCGAAGCCCTCGGGGTAGATGTAGTTGCCCTGGTCGTCGTACGACGCGGCCATGCCGTACAGGGTCGGGTCGAACTCGACCGAGGCCGGGTCGGCACCGAAGGACTCGTTGGCCTGCTTCAGCGAGAGGCTGATGCGGCGGCGCTCGAGGTCGATGTCGATGACCTTGACGAAGATCTCGTCGTTGACCTGGACGACCTGCTCCGGGATCTCCACGTGGCGCTCGGCCAGCTCGGAGATGTGGACCAGACCCTCAATGCCCTCGTCGACGCGGACGAACGCACCGAACGGAACGAGCTTGGTGACCTTACCCGGGACGACCTGACCGATCTGGTGGGTCCGGGCGAACTGCTGCCACGGGTCCTCCTGCGTCGCCTTCAGCGACAGGGAGACACGCTCGCGGTCCATGTCCACGTCGAGAACCTCGACGGTGACTTCCTGGCCGACCTCGACAACCTCGGACGGGTGGTCGATGTGCTTCCAGGACAGCTCGGAGACGTGGACGAGACCGTCGACGCCACCCAGGTCCACGAAGGCACCGAAGTTGACGATCGAGGAGACGACGCCGGAGCGGACCTGGCCCTTCTGCAGGGTGGTGAGGAACGTCTGGCGCACCTCGGACTGGGTCTGCTCGAGCCAGGCGCGGCGGGACAGGACCACGTTGTTGCGGTTCTTGTCCAGCTCGATGATCTTCGCCTCGAGCTCCTTGCCCACGTAGGGCTGGAGGTCGCGGACACGACGCATCTCGACGAGGGAGGCCGGCAGGAAGCCACGGAGGCCGATGTCGAGGATGAGACCACCCTTGACAACCTCGATGACGGTGCCGGTGACGATGCCGTCCTCTTCCTTGATCTTCTCGATGGTGCCCCAGGCACGCTCGTACTGGGCGCGCTTCTTCGAGAGGATCAGGCGGCCTTCCTTGTCCTCCTTCTGAAGGACAAGGGCCTCGATCTCGTCGCCGACCTTGACGACCTCGTTCGGGTCGACGTCGTGCTTGATCGAGAGCTCGCGGCTCGGGATGACACCTTCGGTCTTGTAACCGATGTCGAGCAGGACCTCGTCCCGGTCGACCTTCACGATGACGCCGTCGACGATGTCGCCGTCGTTGAAGTACTTGATCGTCTCGTCGATCGCGGCGAGGAAGGCTTCCTCGTTACCGATGTCGTTGACCGCAACCTGCGGGGTGGTGGCGGTGGTCTCGGTGCTGCTCGTCATGTGGGAAAGGGCTCCGGTACGGACATTGAAGTCGTAGGTACTGCTACGCCGAGAGCCGGTGTCGCAGCTGCATAACCGGACAGCCTTCGAAGCGACGGCCGAGCGATCCGAGGATCTCTGGAGGCGCCTCGTGAACCGAGGGATACATACAGATGCGAGCGCGGCCTGCTCGGTCTGAGGCGCGCAGGCTCGCAGCGCAACTTGTAGCATACGGGGGCAGCCGGACACGGTCAATGCGCGAAGGCGCACACCCGGGGTGGAAGACCACAATTCCGGCACAACTCTTGTTCGCCGAGGCCACGATGGCGTCTTTCGAAGCCCGGTTCTCGGCGCGCTGGAACGCAAACTACAACGACGGTGACGATGAGCCAAGATTTTGAACCGGAAGCGACCCGCCGTAGCACCGGGGATGCGGAGAGCAGCCGGGCGAGCCGCGGCTGGTGGGACCGGAACGCCGACGAGTACCAGAGCGAACACGGCGCGTTCCTGGGCGACGACCGGTTCGTATGGGGACCCGAAGGGCTCGACGAGGCGGATGCGGCGCTGCTCGGTCCTGCCGGCTCGCTGAAAGGACTGGACGTCCTGGAGATCGGCGCCGGCGCCGCCCAGTGCTCACGCTGGCTCGCCGCGCAGGGCGCCCGGCCGGTTGCGCTCGACCTCTCCCACCGCCAGTTGCAGCACGCCCTGCGGATCGGCGGAGACGTCGCGCTCGTCGAGGCGGACGCGGGCGTGCTGCCGTTCCGGGACGGCTCCTTCGACCTGGCGTGCTCGGCCTACGGGGCGGTTCCGTTCGTCGCCGACCCGGTGCGGGTGTTCCAGGAGGTCAGGCGGGTGCTGCGGCCCGGTGGGCGCTGGGTCTTCTCCGTCACCCACCCGATTCGCTGGGCGTTCCCGGACGAGCCGGGGCCCGAGGGCCTGTCGGTGGCCGCGTCGTACTTCGACCGCACCCCTTATGTGGAGCAGGACGAGGAGGGCCGCGCGGTGTACGTGGAGCACCACAGGACGCTCGGCGACCGGGTGCGGGACGTCGTGGCCGGGGGCTTCCGGCTGGTCGACCTGGTCGAGCCCGAGTGGCCCGCCTGGAACAGCCAGGAATGGGGCGGCTGGTCCCCGCTGCGCGGCAATCTGATCCCGGGGACGGCGATCTTCGTCTGCGAGCGGGACTGACCGCACGGCATTCGCGATCGCGGCACCGGCGGACCCCCGCGAGGCAGGCTCGCGGCGGGCGTCGTCGATCCACTCGAGGATCACCTCCGGAGGACTGTGA